>CAZKEV010000004.1:0-68381 GCA_964551875.1 uncultured Methanomicrobiales archaeon
GCCATGGTGGAGTACATCCGGAGGCTCTCTGTCGAGGAGAAGGGGTGGCTGGACGATAGGTCCTTCCGCGACGGGGTAGCCCTCTGCACCACGGTCCCCGGGGCCACGGCGATGCAGGTGGCTGCCTATGTCGGCCTCCGTATCCGGGGTGTCGCGGGAGCCGCGGCCTCCTTCATCGGGTTCGGCCTCCCCGCCTTCTTCTTTATGATGATCCTCTCGGCTCTCTACCTGGAGATGAAGGGGATCGGGATGGCCATCTCTGCCTTCCAGGGGCTCAAGGTGCTCGTGGTCGCGATAGTGAGTGCGGCTGCGATCAGCTTCTCCCGGGACACGCTTTCGGGGATCAAACCGGTTGTTATCGCCGTGATTGCTGCTGCCCTCTTCCTCGCCGGTGTGAGCCCGATCCTGATCATCATCCTTGCAGGGGCCCTCGGGATTCTCGCCGGGACCCCCCTCCCCGTTCAGGGAGATGGAGCCGGAGATGCCATGGGCTCGACAGTTCGTCCGCTCCTCCTCATCGCCCTGTGCGGGGCCGCACTCCTCGTCGCCCTCGCCCTCCTTTCCCCGTCCCTCGCCGAGATCTTCGCCCTGATGCTCCGGATCGATCTCTTTGCCTTCGGGGGAGGGCAGGCGTCCCTCCCCCTCCTCTTCCACGAGGTCGTCCAGGCCCGGGGCTGGCTCGATGCCCAGACGTTCCTCGACGGGATTGCTCTCGGGCAGGTCACCCCGGGCCCCATTGTCATCTCGGCAACCTTCATCGGCTACCTCCTCCAGGGGCCGCTCGGGGGTGCGGTGGCGACCCTCGGGATCTTCCTCCCCTCCTTCCTTATGGTCATCGGCCTTGCCCCGTACTTCCCGAGGATCCGGGATTCGCCGGCCCTGAGCAGGGCCTTCGGGGGTATCGTCGCCTCCTTTGCCGGGCTCCTCATCTCGGTTGCCATCCTCTTTGGCTCCCAGATCCCCTGGAACCTCCCACGGGTCCTCATCGCCGGAGGCGCATTCATCGCCCTGATGGGGAAGGTCAGGGTCCACTGGGTGGTGCTCGCAGGGCTCCTCATCTCCCTCCTTCTCCTCTGATCCATTTCCTGGGGATATGCTTTTTACACGGCATCCCCCAGATTGCCGGAAGGGATGAACCATCCATGAAGCTCGGGGTCCTCTTCTCGGGCGGCAAGGACTCGGCCTTTGCCTGCCACAGGGCCATGGCGAAGGAGGAGGTCGCGTGCCTCATCACCGTCCTTCCTTCGAACCCCGAGAGCTATCTCTTCCACACCCCGAACATCAGCCTGACAGCACTCCAGGCCGAGGCGGCAGGGCTCCCCCTGGTGTCCGTGGAGAGCGAGGGGGTTGAGGAGGCGGAGGTCGCCGACCTCTCCCGGGCGATATCCCGGGGAGTTGAGGAGCACGGGATCGAGGGGGTGGTGACGGGCGCGATCCACTCGGTGTACCAGGCAACCCGGATCCAGCGGGCCTGCCATTCCCTTGACCTCTGGTGCTTCAACCCGCTCTGGCAGAGGGACCAGGAGGAGTACCTTTCGGAGGTCGTCTCTTCGGGGTTCAGGTTCCTCATCTCGGGGGTATCTGCCGCCCCCTTCGAGGAGGCATGGCTGGGGAGGGAGGTGGACCGGGTGACACTTGATGAGCTGAAGGCCATGGCCCGCCGGCACCGGATGAACCCGGCCGGGGAAGGGGGCGAGTACGAGACCTTCGTCCTCGATGCACCGTTCTTCAGGAAGCGGATAGAGGTTCTCAGGGCGTCAAGGGAATACCACGAGCATCACGGGATATACCGGATCGACGATGCAAGACTGGTGGCGAAATGATCCTCATCGTGGACCTCTCGTACCGGCCAGGCTCCCTCTCTGCCGATGAGTTCGTTGCCCCCGTCGAGCATATAGTACAGCAGGACGGGTACCCCACCCGGATCCGGCATTATGCCGGTCTCTCCCAACAGGATATTGCATCAGCGGATGGCGCCATCCTCTGCGGAACGGCCATGAAGGACTTCGGGTACCTCGAGGAGATGGAGAGGTTCGCCTGGCTTCTTTCCTTTCCCTGCCCTGCGCTTGGCATATGCGCAGGAATGCAGGTAATGGTCCGGGTCTATGGGGGCGGCATCCACCAGAAAACCGGTATCGGGATGGCCGAGCAGCAGGTCGTCGCCCCCGATTCCCTGCTCGCCGGGAGGGACCGGTTCCCGGCTTACGAACTCCATTCCCTTGTCGTGGTACCTCCGCCATCCTTCAGGGTCCTCGCCGTCTCCCCGTCGGGTGTCCAGGCGATCCGGCACAGGGAACGGCCGGTCTATGGCGTGATGTTTCACCCGGAGGTGCGGAACGAATGGCTGATCCGGCAGTTCCTCTCCCTCTGTCGGCCCGGGGAGGGGCGCAGGGATGGCCTCATAGGGAATGAGAGAGAACAGGGATCTGAGCCAGGATGAAGAGCCCGGCGAACCGGAAGACAAGGATAGGCCTCATCCAGATGAGGGTCTCCGAAGACCCCCAGGACAACCTGGAGAGGGCATTACAGGCCGCAGGTGAAGCGGCCGGACGGGGTGCCCGGATCATCTGCCTCCCCGAGCTCTACCGCACCCGCTACTTCCCCCAGGACGAGTGCGCAGGCATGCAGGGACTCTCCGAAACCGTCCCCGGGGAATCGACCCGGTCTTTCTCAGCCCTTGCACGGAAGCACCGGGTGGTCATCATCGTCCCCATCTTCGAGCGGGGGGAGTCAGGAGCCTTCCACAACACGGCGGTGGTCATCGACCGCGACGGCGGGATCCTCCCGTTGTACCGGAAAGTCCATGTGCCCTTCGACCCCCTCTTCTACGAGAAGCATTATTTCGTCCCCGGGGATGGCTTCAGGGTCTATGATACTGATCCTGCCCGGTTCGCGGTCCTCATCTGCTATGACCAGTGGTTCCCCGAGGCCGCGAGGGCCGCCGCCCTCATGGGCGCCGAGATCATCTTCTACCCCACCGCTATCGGGTGGATCGGGGGGAATGGGACCCCTGCCGAGGGTGACTGGCACGGGGCCTGGGAGGCGGTCCAGCGGGGCCATGCCATCGCGAACGGTGTCCATGTGGCCGCGGTGAACAGGGCCGGGCAGGAGGGGGAGCTGCTCTTCTGGGGCGGGTCGTTTGCTGCAGATGCCTTCGGGAACGTCATCGCCAGGGCCGGAACGGAAGAGGAGATCCTCGTCGTTGACCTGGACCTTTCCATGAACCGGATGGTGAGAGAGGGATGGGGGTTCCTCAGGAACCGGCGGCCGGATACATACGGGATCCTGACCCGGCCCGTGGCGCGGGAATATCCCCCGGCAATGGACCTGCCCGGCACCCCGAAAAAGCTGGGTTTCTCCATGCCTGCCGAGTGGGATCCCCAGGACGCCGTCTGGCTCGCCTGGCCCCATGACCCCGAGACCTTCGGGGATATCCCCGCCGTCGAAGAGGCCTATCTCGGGATCATCTCCGCCCTTGCGCCGTATGAGAAGGTGAACCTCCTTGTCCACGACAGAGCGATGGAGGTGAAGGTGAAGAGCCTGCTCACAGGTGCAGGGATTGATCCTGGGCGCGTGAGCCTCTCTCCCTTCGACTACGCCGATGTCTGGTTCCGCGATTACGGGCCGACCTTCGTCGTGAACCATCGGGATCATACGCTCGGCATGGTTGCCTGGGATTTCAATGCCTGGGGCGACAAGTACCCCGGTCTCGTCAGGGACGGCCGGATCCCGTCGTGCCTGAACAGCCGGCTCCGCCTCCCCCTCTTCAGGCCGGGGATAGTCCTCGAAGGCGGGTCCATCGATGTAAACGGGAGAGGGGCGGTCCTCGCCACAGAGCAGTGCCTGGAGAACCCCAACCGCAACCCGGAGCTTTCGAAAGGGGAGGTGGAATCCTATCTCCGCGAGTACCTGGGCGCATCCACGGTCATCTGGCTGAAGGGCGGGATCGCGGGGGACGACACCGATGGCCATATCGATGACGTTGCGCGGTTTGTGAACCCCTCGACGGTGGTCTATGCAAGGGAAGAGGAGGAGGGGGATGAGAATTACCGTGTCCTCAGGGAGAACGAGAGCATCCTCCGGAAGGCGCGGGACCAGGACGGGAATCCTCTCACTATCATTCCCCTCCCTATGCCCGGGCGGCTGGGAGAGGGCACAAGGCTCCCCGCGAGTTACCTGAACTTCTTCATCGGGAACCGCGTGGTCCTTGTCCCGGTCTTCTCGGACCCGAACGACGAAAAGGCCCTGGGGATACTCAGGAAGGTCTTCCCCGAAAGAGAAGTGACAGGCATCGACTGCCGTGCCCTCGTCGAGGGGCTGGGGGCCATCCACTGCATCACGCAGCAGCAGCCGCGGGCAGGGTGATTCCCTCAGGAAGACCCGCGGGTGCTACAGCCTCGTCTGCGCCTGCTCCCTCATGTACGAGAGGAGGTAGTACGGCCCTCCCACCCCCTTTCCCGTCGAACCGCTCGCCTTCCACCCCCCGAATGACTGGTGCCCGCCCATGCGCCGGTCGTTGCACCCCCCCGCCGGTTGGAGTAGCAGACCCCGAACCGTATCTCATCGAAGAAAGCCCCGACCTCAGCCTCATCCTCTGAGAAGATCCCTGCCGTGAGACCGTACTCGGTATCATTGGCCTTTTCGAGGGCTTCCCCGAGGGTGGAGAAGGTCCCGATGATGAGGAAGGGGACAAAGAGCTCCCTCTTTTCCAGGGGATGGCCGGGGGGAAGCCCGGATACCAGGGTGGGTTCCACGTAATTCCCGCTCGAGAATGCACCCTCCTCGCGCACATTCCCGCCTGTGATCACCGTCCCACCGTCCTTCCTGCAGAGGGCCACCGCTTCGGTGAATGCCTTCTTCGCCTTCCCATCGATGACGGGCCCGATGAAGGTATCCCGTTCCCGGGGATCGCCGATCCTGAGGGCTTCGGTCCTCGCCCGCAGGGATTCCATGAACTCCTCTGCGACCGGCTCCTGGACGTACACCCTCGATGTGGCGCTGCACTTCTGGCCGGAGTACCCGAATGCACCCCTGGCAACCCCCTCAACCGCCTTCTCAAGGTCTGCCTTCTCCGTGACGATGACCGGGTTCTTGCTCCCCATCTCCGCGATGAGGGGCTTGGGATAGGGCTGCCTCGCTGAGAAGTTCCGGAGAAGCCACATGCCCGCATCCCGCGAACCGGTGAAGGCGATACCGTCGAGATCCGGGCTGGAGACCGCCGCCTGGCCGAAAGGGCCGCCCGGCCCGGTCACGTAGTTGATGGCCCCGACCGGAACCCCGCTGCCGGTGAAGGCACGGTAGAGCGAAAGGCCCGTGAGGGGGGCCGCGCTCGTGGGTTTCAGGACAACAGTGTTCCCCGTGAGGAGCGCTGCAGATGCCATCCCTGCCGCGAGGTCGAGAGGAAAGTTGAACGGGGAGATCACCGCCCAGGCGCCGTAGGGCTTCATCACGCTTGACCCCCGTGCCCCGGGTGCCTCGGGTTCCATGGGTACCGTGTATCCCTGGTTCTTCGCGTACAGGTCTGCGTTGTACCTGAGCATGTCGATGGCCTCCCCCACCTCGGCGACAGCTTCGAACCGGTTCTTTCCGACCTCGTACGTGATCAGGGCTGCAAGGAGATACCTGTCGGCTAGAAGCCGATCCGCTGTCTTCCTGATGATCGCCGTCCGCTCTCTCCAGCCCCTCCGGCTCCACTCCGGAAATGCCTCCTTTGCCTCCCGGAATGCTCTCCTGGCCTCGTCCTCTCCGCCAGTCTGGAAAGAACCGATGAGGATATCCCGGTCGATGGGTGACCTGACCTCGAACTCCCTCCCGGTAGAGACCTCCCGCCTGCCGATGAGGATGGGATGGCTCTGCCCGAGCTCGCCGGAAGCCTTCCCGAGGGCGTCTTCATACGCCTGGTGGAGGGTGGGGTCGCCCTCCATGGATACATACGTGACCTTCTCCTCTGTCATGATCTTCAGCTCCTTCCAGGTCAGGTAGCCCGGACACCTCCCCGTGACCTCTCCAGGTCACCGCCAAAGGGATTGACTCGCCTGATTCGTTGCCATCCTCCGCTGGCGGCCTGCATCCATCCATCTCAACAGGAGATCACCATCTCCAGGTCCTTCCAGGATTCACTTTCATTCCGGACCGGCAACCTTCTCGAGATACCCCCAGAGCCGGTCCTGGATATCGCGATCATGGGAGGTCCTGGATGAACGCTCCTCCTTCATCCCGTCGAAGTACTTCCCGGTCACTCCGGCAACCCTCGGGGATGTTGCAAGGTAAACCGGAGTCCGGGCCCCGGTGTCGGGAGGCTCGCAGGGGTAGTCCGGGAAGGCTGAATACAGGAGCTTCGTGCAGATCACACCGGGATGCAGGCAGTTCACCGTCACCTGCCCGGGATCGAGCCTTCGGGCAAGGGAATAGGTGAAGAGGATCACTCCGAGTTTCGAACGGGAGTATGCCCCCCACCCGTCGTACTGCTTCTCACCCTGGAGGTTGTCCCAATCCAGCGTGTTTGCATCGAAGTGGGCGCTGGATGCGATGTTCACGATCCGGGCGGGTGCATCCGCCTCCAGGAGCGGCATGAGGAGGTGCGAGAGGAGAAAGGGGGCTGCGAGGTTCACGGCGAAGGTCAACTCGAGCCCGTCCCCGGTGAGGACCCGGCCAGGCAGGTAGACACCGGCGTTGTTGATCAGGACGTCGAGCCGGTCATACCTTTCTGTCACGCTGGCGGCGAGGCTGCGGATGCCCTTCAGGGATGAGAGATCCGCCGTAAAGAGGTCGAGGGCTGCGCCCCCGGTCTCCTTCCCGATCTCCCGGAGAACTGCACGGCCCTTCTCGCGGTCCCTCCCGTGGACGAGGACCCGGTGGCCCTGGCGGGCGAGGGCTTTGGCCGTGGCCTTGCCGATGCCATCTGTGGAGCCGGTGACGAGGATGGTTCTCGTTATAGGGAGGGAGGCATCGGCAAGCGAATGTACCAGGGTCATGCTCCTGACAGGGTCTTTCTCTCCTTTCTGGGGATATCGGGAGTTGGGGAGAAAAAGGTTTTCCCGGCCGGCGATTTTGAGGGCCTCTCACCGGAAGGATGCGGCCAGGAAGTGCCGGACCGTTGCTGTCACAAGAATTGATACGAAAGAGGATTCCCGGCAGGGGGGGTTTCCCCGGTCGGGTATTGGCCCGACGGGTCCGGTTAGAGCCCGGCAGCTGCCGTGGTCTCTCCGGAATTCACGGTCCCTGCCTGCCTGGAGCAGGCCTTCACGGACTCCCTCGCCTGCTCGCGGAACTGCTTCCAGAGCTTCACGATCTCCTGGTTCAATTCCTTGAGGGCGGTCCGGTCCTTGTTCGTCAGGGCATTGCCAAGCGCGGTCCGCTCGTTCCCGATGGCCGTGATGGTGGCAGCCAGGTCCGTCGTGGGGCACCCGTGGCTCCCGAGGACCGAGACGGCCTCGTTCGCTCCCTCGACCCGGGTGTCATAGACCTGGAGCCGGTACTTCCCGTACACGCCCCAGAGGTCGTTCTTCAGTCCAGAATCGATCTTTCCTGCCTTCCCGAGCCCGTTCCCGTCCGCCTGCGCGGCCGATGCCGGGAGGGCGATGGCGGCGACGAGGACGAAGCCCAGGATGGCCACTGCGATGGTGTTCCTTGACATGTTTTTTCTCTCCTGTTTCTCTTCTTCGGGTGTATTTTACCCTTGAATACAGGATTGAGGGCCTGAGCATATGTATTCCTCAAATAGGTCCGGTTCAGGAGTGGGAAGGGGCGGTTGATTCATTGAACCTGATGGTTCGATACCCTGCCGGATTTCCCGCCTCAGCGCATGTGGCTCCCGTCGCAGAAGGGCTTGTTCGCCGACCGCCCGCACCGGCAGAGGGTCACCCGGTTTCGGACCTCGTAGGAAAACCCGTCTGCCGCGATGACCGGGATGCCGCCCCTGACCCAGAGGGGGCCGGTCATCCCCTCTCCCGGGCCCTCCACGAGGCCGATGGACTTCTCGAAGACCGGCTCGATGGATTTCCCTGTCTTCCGGTCCCAGACCACGAGCCGGCCCGAGTGGCAGTTCGCAGCCATATCGAGCGCGATCCTCTTCGCTTCCTCGTCACCGGACTCGATGAGGTCCCATATCCCCTTCCCCCGGATGCAGAACCGGGCATGGGAGCAGAATCCGGGAGCATCGGAAAGCCTGATATCCCTTCCTTCGGTCCACCCGGCCCGGTCCGGGTACGGCACCCGGCTGGCCGTCTCGGTGCCGTCGAAGTGGTTCTTCAGATGCGTCCCGTCGCAGAAGGGCCTGTCCCCCGATCCCCCGCACCGGCAGAGGGCATAGGTCTCCTGAACGGGGACCTGGTCGCCCTCCTTCCACTTTACGGAGTTCCCCTTCCTGTCGCAGACGAGGACCTGTTTTAAGAGCGGGATACCTCCGGTGACCCTATACGGCCCGTTCTTCGTCACGCGGATCCGTTCTTTCTCTTTTTCCCCTGCACCTGGCATGCTTCTCCCCCAAAAAATGCAGGATCATAGTATTTGAGCCCCCCCTCCATTCAGCCTGTCTCATCAATTCCAGGGTGCCGGGAATATTTTCCTTTCGATCATTTTCCGTATGTCCAGAGGGCAACGGAATAAATCCCGACCTGGACTTTTATTGTCAGCGGGCGAACAGTCCGGTATCCTTTTCCGGTGGTACCATTACTCCCGTCCACACGTCCTTCGGCGGTGCATATTCTTCAAAAATCGGCGTCTCACCGCAGATCCCGCGACACGCCTCTCCCCGGGGCATTCTCTTACGAGGGAAGCGGCGAAACGGCCGGCCCATCCATCAATTCAACCGTGTACCGGTGGGGATACCCGCTCTTCTTGAAGGCCTGCGTCTCGGAGATGAAGAACCCGTACCTGCTCTTCCGGATATGGTTTCTCTGCAGAAACATCAGTAATGCGCTGATGGAAGAGGACCATGTGCCTGGCACCTGAAGAGAGCATGCAATTTCCCGGGCGGTTCCATGAGCACGGGTGATATGTTGCCTGAGCATGTGATTGCAGATGAGTTGTGCAGTTTCGTATCGCTTATTGCCGGCCACCGAGATTCCCCCACTTATCCATTTCTTTGCCTGTCTTCCTGTATGTAGAGGCTCGCCCGGGGGATATACCTGCGCATGTGAGGTTTTTTATCAAAAAAATGGATTAAACCGGTTTTTTCCCCATTCATTCACCAATAGTGCCATCGGCGAGCCCCGCGATCGCACACTCCTCGCACTCGCGACCTGCGGCCTCCCATTCCTCGTCCGAGAACTCGTCGTCGGTGAGAAGGCCGCAATATTCACAGATCCGCCTGCATCTCCGGGGCATCGCTCCTCCAAACCATGGTTCCCGGAGAGCCTGTATACGGTTCCTCCACGATAATCATTTCATCGCAGAACAGGAGTTCACCCGCCCATGGGATCTCCGCGAGGCAAACTCTTTTCCCCCTTCCCGTTGAGAGGCACTGATCAGGAACGTGGTCCCTTGCCCCTCGGCATCACCGTGTACGACGGCGCGAACTGCATCGGCGGGAACAAGATCTACCTGGACAACGGGAAGGACGGGATCTTCCTCGACTTCGGCAAGAACTTCGGGAAGTATGCGCGGTTCTACGAGGAGTTCCTGAAGAGCCGGACCACCCGAGGGATCCACGACCTCCTCACACTCGGCCTCATCCCGAAACTGAATATCTACCGCCGAGATCTCATTCCGCAGGATATCTCCCTCGACGGGTACCCGTCCCTGCCCGTCTCCGCCGTGCTCCTCTCCCACGCCCACTTGGACCACTGCGGGAACATCGGCCTCCTCGAACAGACCGTTCCCGTATTCTCTACGCCGATGACCGCCGTCATCCTGAAGGGTTACCAGGATGCGGGCAAATCGACGACCGAAGCCGACGTCGCTTACACCTCGGAGCGGAAACCGAACGCCGACGACCCCCTGTACATCGAATCGGACCGGGGAAAGTGTTACCTGGGGAAGCAGTTCTGCCTCACGTCGGAGCCTCCGGAGAAGTTCCTGGAGTTCCTCTCCTGGAGGCCCGGGCAGGACGGGAAGAACGCGAAGAAGCTGGAACCGGGCTGCTGCTGCACCATGCATAATCACCCTCTCCCCTTCCAAGTCACAGCCTGCGAGGTGGATCATTCCCTGTATGGTGCCTGCGGCTTTCTCATCGAAGGGGAGAGGACCGTCGCTTATACCGGCGACTTCCGTCTCCATGGCCGGAACGAGGCAAAGACCTGGGAGTTTGTCCGGCGGGCGAAGGGAGCGGATGTGCTCATCACCGAGGGGACCCGGGTAAAGGATGCCGGCCCGGAGGACGGGAGCAGGGTCACTGAGGAATCTGTGTGCGAGACATGCCGGGGAGCCGTGGAGGAGTCTTCCGACCTGGTGATCGCCGACTTCTCTGCCCGGAACTTCGAGAGGCTGGAGGCCTTCCGGGAGATCGCGGCGAAGACCGGCCGGGAGCTCGTGGTGACGGCCCGGGACCTGTACATGCTCTACGCCCTTTTCACTGTCGATGGAGTGAAGCGGTGGGAGGGGGTCCGGGTCTATGACGAGATCGTCGACCACCGGAAGCGGAAGTGGGAGGCGGAGCTCGTGATCCCGCTCGCCGGCGAATGGTATGTCACGCACGAGGCCATCCAGAAGGATCCCGGCCGGTTCATCCTCTGCTTCTCCTTCTTTGACATGAACCACCTCCTGGATATCAAGCCCCCCGGCGGGAGCTACCTCTACTCCTCCTGCGAGCCCTTCAACGAGGAGATGGAGATCGACTTCCGCCGGCTCTGGGAGTGGCTGAACTTCTTCGGGATCTCACCATGCGGGTTCTCGATGGAGAAGGATGCGGCCGGAGATGTGGTACCTGTCATGGATAAGCACTACCATGCATCGGGACATGCATCGGGAGCGGACGTGGCCTGGGCGATCGACGAGATCGACCCAGGGGTGATTATCCCGGTGCATACCGAGCATCCGGAGTGGTTCACGGAAAACTTTGACGGGGTGCTGGTGCCGACGGAAGGGGTGAGGTATACATTATAACGAACCCGGTAAGCGATCACTCTCTTTGAGAATACACAATCCTCGACGAAAATATGAACAACCTCACAAGACAGGCATTCCTCGGGCTCGGGCAGCTCCTTGTCATCCTTGCCTTCTTGCTTTTCTTGCCGGCATGGTCGCTCGCCTACTGGGAAGGATGGCTCTTTTTACTGGTATTCTTCCTGTCGGTGCTCGTGATCACGGTCTATTTTTTAAAGAAGGATCCAAAACTCATCGAGAACCGGCTCTGGGCAGGGCCTGTCGCCGAGAAGGAAAAAAGCCAGAAAATGATCCAGGCGCTTGCCGGCATCTTTTTCGTTCTCGTCTTCATCGTCTCAGGCACCGACCATCGCTTGAGCTGGTCGAAGGTCCCGCCCCATCTCGTGATCGCCGGGAACATCCTGGTTATCCTGGGACTGTATATCGTGTTTCTCGTTTTCCGGGAGAACAGTTACACCTCCGGCGTCATCGAGGTGGGGAAAGATCAGAAGGTGATCTCAACCGGCCCCTATGCGGTTGTCCGTCATCCCATGTACGCGGGAGCCTGCATCATGCTCCTGGGCGTTCCCCTTGCCCTTGGTTCATGGTGGGCGTTCGTTTTCATCTTCCTCCTCTTTGCCGCGATCGTGTGGAGACTTCTTGATGAGGAGAAATTCCTCTCGAAAAACCTGCCGGGATATAGAGAATACTGCGAGAATACCCGCTACCGGTTGATTCCGTTTGTCTGGTAGAGATACCGACGGAATAAAAGGACTCTGCCCCGCCACCTCATTCCAGCCTGCCGTAGGGGCCCTTCCAGGCATCCGCGAGCCGGGTAAATGCCGGATATCCCTTTTCCCTTATGAATTCAATCGATTCCCGGTATTTCCGGTATTTGTACCCTTTTTTCGACTGGAAACCACGAATGATGTCACACCTCACATATTCCGGACAATCGGCGCAGGTTTCCAGCCGTTTTTCCCCGAAGCAGCACACCTTCATCGCACACTTCGCCTTTGAAATGTCCCGGTCCCCCTCCTCGTATCCCAGTTTACACCCCTTGCAGAGTCCTTCCCTCAATACGCCGCAGGTTTTGCAATACGCCCCGCAACACCCGATGAACCGGATGAATGATTCCCGGTTCGCCTTCGATGAACCTGCCATACGATTTCTCCCCATGAATGAAGGATCCAGAAGTCGTTGTGCAATTCTTATTAAGCGTATTAAGATAATTATCGAATATCTCTTTTGATGCGAAGGTCTCCGGGTTCTTACGGGTGGTCCAGAGACCAAGCTCAAATAGGAGAACTGGGGTGGGGAATTGAAACCGGATTTGGCAGGGCCTTTACAAAACACCTGCCACCATTGCTCATCTCCCCTCTCTCAGTAAGGACTCCTGAACCAGGGGGTGAACACATCCCAGATGCGCTTCATATCGCCTGACAGCCCTCCCGCAGCGGACCGCCGCTGGGTTTGCTGGATATAATTCAGTTCATTTCCTGGGGTTGTATAGACCGTAGTATTTGTATAGAGGAGTCCCGGGGTCTCCTGGAGCCCTTCATAGTCGTAGACCCGGGGGCCATACTGGTATCCTGCCTGTTCCAGCCACCAGTCAGGATACCCCGGGGTGATCGTGGTTTCATTTGCGAAATCGTTGACCATCTGGTTACTGTACCTGACCACGAGGCTGTCGGCAAAATCCCACCAGGTGTTTACTACAGCGATGCTGTTTGCGGTACTGTATTCGGTCAGGTACTGCCGTGCTGCTGTTTCGCCGCTGCTGGAGAGGAGATTAAGGGTTTTCATCTCGACCACCCCCTGGCGTTCAATTTCCCCTTGTTCGAACTGCTGTTGTTGGGCCTGGATATCCTGGCTCATCAGCTGATAATTCATGGTAGCCCAGTTCGTCACAAAGTTAAACGCCCACCATGCCGAATCCCGGTTGAACTGTGACCGGTCCGTGTTATGGAACTGTTCCGGAACCGATGTCGCCCCGGCATAGAAGGGAATATAGACAGTCTCTGATGGCTGCGCAAATCCGAACCAGACAACACCCCCGACGGGATCCGGCATCCAGCTCCGGCCCTGGGTGACATAGCTGTATCCGGTGTACATTTCCGAGACGGCCCGTGGCCATGCACCGGGTTTTACCTCCCCGGGAGTCATGAGATCGTGCCTGTCAAACTCTCCCCGCCAGCGGTACGGGTTCCCGAAGGGGCCGGCGGCCGGGCCGGTGGTCATATCATACACCGTTCCCTCATAGTGATCGCGGAAGAGTGAAAAGGCAGCCTGGAGACTGATTTTGTTATCGGGTTTTACCGAGAAGGGGTACTCCCGTGAGTAGGTATCGTTCACGAAGGGGCTGAAATGCTGCGAAGGGGCTATCCGGTTATACAGGCTCCAGACCCGGGCAAGCGAATAGTACGGGTGTGAGTATTCCCCGCGGCTCACGGTTTCCAGCCAGTCGAGGGCACCCTGGGATGGGTCCCACCAGCCGTTCGCCCGTGCAACGGCGAAGAGATTCTTCGAGTACAGCATATCAGGGTTGTCCGGATCCACGTCCCGTATCCTGAAGTTGTTTGCGGCCACAAAGACCTCGCCGTCAGGCACCTTCTGTGCGACCCACAGGCCCCCGCTGCCGTCGGGAGTGCCGCCAGCCATCTCGATGACCCATGCCTCGTTGGGATCAGCGAGGGGGAGGGTTTCACCCATGCCGTAGTAGCCGTATTCATCGATGAGGCTCCCTATCAGCAGCACCGCCTCGCGGGCAGTGGTGGTTCGTTCGGCAGCGATGTTCGAGAGATCGGTGCTGTAGAGTATCCGCCTGGTTCGATCAAACTCCGGCTGCACCCTCGTGAATGCTGTGCTCTCACCAAACATCAGCTGGTGTTCGTTCATGATGCCATACGCGCTGGTGTAATACCCGTACGTGTGGTTCACCTCGGGGATAACCGCGACCTCGCTGCTCCCTCCCGTCTTCCCATGGGTTGGCTCCTCGGTTCCCGAGACCGGATTGTACCGCACGACACGCAGGGATCCGGGTGGGTGATCAGCCGCAGGCACGTAGATGAACTGATTCAGCTCATCCTCAACCTTATTCCCTACCACCCCCGGGCCAAATCCGTCACTCGTATGGCCGACGAACACAGATCCATCTGCTGATGCCCCCTTTGTCACGATGAAGGTCGTGCAGCCGAGGACCGGCTGGCACAGCATCAGCAGCACCATACACCACACCACCCATGTTCTCATATGTGGCGGAATAGTGCCACATCGTATAAAATGCCATTCATATCCTGGACATGGTCACCCGGTACATCTTCTTCAGCCGAAAACCGGGGACCAGGGGCATCCGGGCTGTTGCCCGCAACAGTTTCGGTGAACCTGTCGCGGCGAGGCTGCATGGCTGCCGTGAGGTGGCGGAGATCTTTATATATCCACACGTGTAGACATATGTATGCACACATCTTCATTGCGGGTGAGCCCTGATACCAAGAGCCGACTGGACCGGCTGAAGGCACACCCGCGTGAATCCTATGACCGGGTCATCGACCGGCTCATCGATTCCTACCATGACGAGGAGCCCCTCAGCGATGAGGAGATCGAGGGGATTGAGGAGGCCCTGCGCGAGCTGAAGGAGGGCAGGTTCTACACTCACGAACAGGTGAAGAAGAAACTCGGGCTTTCCTGAAATGCCCTTCACCCTCCTTTATGCTCCCCGGGCCCTGAAGGACCTGGAGAAGCTCCCGAAGAGAGCGGCCGAGAGGATCCTCAGCGCCCTCAAGCGCCTGGCAGAAACGGATGAACCCGAACGTTCGGTGAAGCGCCTCCGGAACTCCCCGCTCTATTCCCTCCGCGTGGGTTCCTATCGTGTTATCCTCGATATCCGTAGAGAGAAGATTGTCATCTTCGTACTCCGTGCCGGTCCCAGGAAGAGCATATACCATGACCTATAAAGAGAATAAGACCCGTTCCCGGGTAAAAGCCATCATCTTCGACATGGACAACACCCTCTTCGACTTCGTCGCGGCGAAGCAGCATGCCTGCCGGGAGGTTGCGAAGTTCCTCGGGCGGGATGACTGGGAGGCGCTCTTCTCCTGCTTCCTCAACTCGCCCCACGGCTTCGAGAGCCACGAGAACATCAAAGACTATTTTGATCTTTGTGGTCTTCTCGAACAATGTTCCACCCGGAAGAACCCGGACGCACGCGGTGAAGGGCAGAACAATCTCCCTAGCGGCTGCTCCCGCTCCCGCGAAGAATGTTCCACCCAGCCTTCCCACCAGGAAGTCCGGTCTGAAGGGTGGACTAATCTCCTCGCCGACCGGTCCCTCTACTGCAACGAGGTCTTCTCCCGCTGCTGCACCATCTACGAGGCCGAGAAGGTCCGGGTACTTTCGCCCTACCCCGGCGTCCCCGAGACCCTCGCAGAACTCAAGCGGCGGGGCTTTCCCCTGGCCGTCCTCACCGACGCCCACAACGGGAACGCCCTCGCCCGGCTCAGGAAGGTTGACCTCGCCCGGTTTTTTGATTTTATTATCTCTTTCGATATGACGGGGTGCAAGAAACCGGCGCCGGATGCGTTTTTGCTGGCGCTGAAGAAATTGGGGACTTTGCCGTCGGAGACCTTACTTGTTGGGGATAGCCTCCGAAGGGACATAGCCCCCGCCCAAGCCTTAGGGATGATTACGGCGTATGCGAAATATGGGGACCGGAATGTCCCCGCAACAACCCCCACACCCTGCAAGCCGGATTATGTGCTCTGCGATATCGGGGAGCTGGTGGGGTTGTTGTAGTGTCACATGTTCGGATGGAAAACGCATACGAAGGGGTGATCACGGCCGTACATGCCTTCTCATGGAATAAGCCCCCGGGGGTGGCAGAGATCGAGGATCAGGCATGGTGGCGGACCTTCTTATTCCCGGTCCTCTGTGCGCTTGTCTTTTCTATCACGAGCACGCTGGCGGATTTTCAGAGGGTCCACCGTATACTCACATTGATCGGGCATCTCATTACAGAGCTCATCAGGGTGAGCATGTCGATTCAAATTACCGTTATTTTTAAAAACTGGGTAGATTTAAATACCGACCCAGAACTATCACAACTATAACTGATCATCGGATGCGGGGTTGGATGAGACAACGTGGAATATTGTTCGTTTTTATCAATGGAATCCTCTTCTCTCTGATATTGTCGGGACCTGTTACGGGGGCCGGGCCTGCTTCTCCTGGTGTCTTATTGCCGGTCTGTTCAAACCTTCATAACATCACGATCACTCATTATGATGAAAATACTCCGTCTGCCGGTTCCGGGGACGGAACGGTTATCCCTGCATGGATCTCCGGAACGTCAGGTTCGTTCCAGCTGGAAGCCAAAAACGGCATACCCCCGTATCACTGGGCAGTCAAACCGGGATCACAATTGCCGGGACAACAATACGAGATGGGATTTCACCTTTCAGAGAGTGGTGTGATCTCGGGAACTGCTCCAATGCTATCGCCGTCAGAAACGGTGAGAATCTCTCCGTCATTTACCGTAATGGTATGGGATTCGGATACACCCCCCGCATGCGATGAAGAGACGCTCTCGATCACCTTTGAACAACCACCTACCCCCTCACCCACAGGGGCACCGCCATCTCCACCAACAACGGTATCGACGGCAGCAACAATTTCCCCACCTGCCCAAAAACCAGCAACACCGGCATTATCTCCAACGCCTCAAACCACGACTATCACAACAACGGTGATAGAGAACCAGTCCTCCGTCACCCCCGGTTTTTTCGATGGGATAGCATCATTCTTCACGAACCTGTTCTCCGGAATGTTCAGGAACGCGAATGACCCAATCATAGGTACATGGCAGATAATTCCGACGAATCTGACAATGCGCTTTGATGCAAATGGCACGGCAATTCTCCAGGATTCAGTGACGGGTTACTCTGCGGTTGGACGGTGGGAGAATATTGCAGAAGACCAGTACCGGCTCTATTCCAGTAACGGAACCCAGAGCCCGGTTCTCTTGTATGATCCCATCGGGGACGCGTTGTTTACCGAGGATTTCTCCATGGTATTTATCAAAGAGGCGAGATGAGCAATGGGGAAAAATAAGGTAACTGTTCCCTGTGCAATTGTCTGCAGACTGGTAATTCTCATGCTCTTAACTGCCTGCGTAGCGTTTCTGGTTCCTGTGGTACATGCTGAAGAGAACTATAATTCTTTTTTTGAGGGCTGGAAATGGACACAGACCGATGACATGGTTCGTCTCCCCTTCCTTGGCGACCTCATCCCCCTTCCTTCCAGTTATGCCGGGAATCCACGAGGTTCCTATGACGGCCCTTGTCCTATTGGTATGAAAGGAGCGCCAGAATTGCGTAACACGAGTTTACAATCCGGTGCTTTATGCCGCGGAGCCTGTGGAAGCGATTGTCCGTCAGACCGGTGCAGTAAGGTTCCCAATGTGATCATCGAGATGGATGACGGAACCTGCACCTATAGAAATGTAATCGAATGCAAGGCTGCTCAGGGCTGCGTAGACCATGATGCGTGTTATGATTATTGTTCGGAAGCCCTGGCAAATTCCATGCTATCCTTCCTCACTTCTGAACGTTTTCACGATCTCTGTCAGATCAGGTGCGATTGGAAATGTTTCAGGGCGTACGATCCGGGAACCTGCGTTAAATGGGCAGATTTCCCCGGAAAAGTGACAACATTGGGGGGTGGAATAGTAGACTTCATCTTCCCTCCCAGGTACGAGTTCTCTCTTTTTCTCTCTGATCCTCCTGAATTCATAAAAAGGGAGACCACACCAACGATCACTCAACCCCCGCCAACACTGACTCGACCGACCAGTACAACGGTACCTCCCACGGTGCCGCCGACCGGGACCTTCGACGTGAAGATCAACTCTTTGGCTTGTTCCTGGACTGTCAAGACAGGCGACTACGGCGTCAAGAGTGATTGCGTCAGGATAGTTTCCAAGGGCACAGCGAGAGGGCCTATCGGGGGGAGACTGGAACTTCCTATCCTTGCCTGGTCCACTGACAAGTTCACCTGCGGCGCATGGACCCTCAGGACCGGGGCGCGTATAGCCGTGGGCAGCACCTGTGTCAGGGAGGCGGGCCAGCCCGAATCAACGACCTGGACGGTGGATACAGAAGGCGATGAGTGTCCCTTGAGGAATTATTTCATTACCGAGATAACCCACACGGTGAAGATCTACAACGATGATGAACTGACCCCCCAGAAGGAAGACAGCGAGAGGGCTGTATGCCAGTGAGCCGTTTGAAAGTTACCTGATTACCAATTCACTGGCGGCGGGGCTTTCCCCTGGCAATCGTTACCGTTGCTTACAATGGGAACGCCATTGCCCGGCTCAGGAAGGTGGGCCTCGACGGATACTTTGATTATATTATTTCTTTCGATACGACGGGCTGCAAGAAACCGGCGCCGGATGCGTTCCTGCTGGCGTTGAAGAAATTGAATACTTTGCCGTCCGAGACCCTCCTCGTCGGCGACAGCCTCCGCCGCGACATCGCACCGGCACAGGCTATAGGTATGATCACGGCATACGCGAAGTACGGGGACCGGAATGTCCGGACCGGTAATCCTCCGAACTGCCGGCCGGATTATGTGCTGGTGACCATTGAGGAGCTGGTGGGGTTGGTGTAGGGATGATCCCTCTCCTCCGGTCGATGAATTCCCTAATCACGATTAGTACTAATCAGGATTAGGATCTTCATCGTAGATCGCCAGCCTGTAGACAGCATTGGGATTGTGGATCTGCCCAGGAGACTTGTCCCGGCGATCTCGGGAAAGGGTTCCGGGGTGAAGCAATAGGAGTCAGCAAACCAGAGAACAGGCTGCTGAGAAGGAAAGTGCCGGAACAATCCTTTATCCCATTCCCTGCTCATATTTTCCCTGGAGCAGGTCATGCCCCAACCGCATCCCTATCCCGAGGCCGTCGCTTCCTTCGTAGCCCGGGCGAAAGCCCGGTATAAAAGGCACATCGACCAGGTCTTTCTCTTCGGTTCTGTTGCCCGGAAGGAGGCCCGGAAGGATTCGGATATCGATCTCCTCGTCCTGTGGAAGGGCGACCTTGACGAGGGATGGCGGGCGATGGCCGGGATCGCCTTTGACATCCTGCTGGAGACCGGTACCTACATCTCCGTCAAGGTAATGCGTTCCGGCGGTCTCACGGGGAAGACCGCCTTCGAGCGGAACGTCATGGCAGAAGGGATGACCGTTGCATGAATATTCCCTTCGACCTGCCTATGAAACCCTGAAGGCTGCATCGTACCTTCTGGAGGGAGGATACTCCAACGATGCGGTGAGCAGGGCATACTACGCCATGTTCTACGCAGCCCGTGCCCTTCTTGCGTCACGCGACATGTACCCGAAGGGGCACAAGGGCCTGATCATCCAGTTCGGGCTGGAATGCGTGAAGAAGGGCCTTATCGAGGAGTCCTACGGGCGGAGCCTGGCCCACGCGAAGGACCGCAGGGAGTTCTTCGACTACAGCGCAGACACCCAGGTTGCCCCTGAAGAGGCAGCCCGGATGGTGGAGGACGCCCGCGCCTTTGTCGACCGCATCAGGAAGGCTTTCGCAGACCTGGGTATCGATCCGGAGATCTGAAGGGATGGAATGCCGTCCTTCCTGCTGGGGAGATTCTCTCCCTCCTTCCTTGAGGATATCTGGATGGCTGATTATCAGACGCCGGAGATGAGCATCGGACCAACTTACTGTATCATTTTCACGTGAAACAGTAGTCGGGACCTCGATAGTTCCGGATCGGAAACAAAATGTTTCCGGATCAGCGGCCATTCCCAACCATGGCGGCGGCAGGTCCCCCGCGAGGGGAGCCGTATCCGCGAGAAACTCTATCTCCTCAAGAACGCAGGATTTTCTTCGGAAGATAGAGTACTCCGACTTTGAGCTGTACGATACAGGCTCAGTGTAAGGTTATCCTGCATTGCCTCAGGAGCGATAGGGCTGATGTAAGGTGATCACAGGTTGACTTAGGATGGCAACGGGATCGATAAGGTTATGCGATGTTGACCTGGAGAAAGAGGCTGGTTTTGATGGTACTCCTGGTTGACTTAGGGGCCGATGCTCTATATAAGTGAACTTTTGTTGACTTACAAGACAATTTATCATGTTAAAGGCTGGAAATAGTACGTATGGATTCGTACTCTGAGAACAGAGCGGGTGTTTTTGTTCATCAGGACGGGGGATATGACACATTTGTCCCGCACCCGTTGCCTCCAAAAGGCCTGGATCTTGACGAAGGCCTTTTATTCCTGCTTTCAAAGGCTGATAGTGCACTGGCACGTTTGGATGGTGTCACCCAGGTCCTCCCGAACCCTGACCTGTTCGTCGCGATGTACGTGAAGAAAGAGGCACTCCTAAGTTCCCAGATCGAGGGTACACAGGCCTCGCTCCAGGGTGTCCTGGAATTCGAAGCCCATATGAAACCGAAAGATGATATCAACGAGATACGGGAAGTCCTGAATTACATCAAGGCCCTGCATCACGGCATCGAGAAGCTGGAATTTTCAGATGTATCTCTCGATCTGATCCACGAGATCCACAGGTTCCTGATCAAGGGAACCAGGGGGACGCACAGGCTCCCCGGTCAGCTCCGGAGGGTACAGAACTGGATAGGCCTTCACGGAGGCACGATCCATGATGCTGTATTCATTCCCCCGCCACCGGAGAAAGTCCCGGAGTTGATGGGAGACCTGGTACAGTTCATCCAGGCCGGGGACAAAACCCCGACCCTCGTCAAGGCCGCACTCATCCATGCCCAGTTCGAGACGATCCATCCTTACCTGGATGGAAACGGGAGAATGGGAAGATTACTGGTAACCTTTTACCTCTGTAGAGAAGGCGTATTATCGAGACCCCTCTTATACCTGAGTTATTACCTGAAGAAGAACCGCGAGAGGTACTATTCACTCCTCAACGAGGTACGGCACCAGGGAAACTGGGAGGCCTGGCTGGAGTTCTTCTTCCAGGGGGTCATCGAGGTCTCCGGCAACTCGATCGAGACGGCAAAGCGGATCATCCGGCTGAAGGGCGAGTTGATCGAGAAGCTCCTGGAGAGCAATATCAGCGGCGTTCACGCAGTCAAACTGGTGGACGACCTGTTTATTCATCCGGTCATGACCATTGCACAGGCTGCCGATGCCCTGAGGATCAGCCGCCAGGCGGCCACAAAACTGGTGGGAAAATTCGAGAGAATCGGCATCTTAAAGGAGATCACCGGAAAGGAGCGGTATAAAAGGTATATCTTTATCGACTATGTGAAGATCATCGAAGAAGGTACACGGACCTGATGAATTCCAGCCGGGCACAAGCCCGTCTTCCCGGATAAAAAGACCGAAAAAGAACTTCACAGAAGAGTTCCCCTACCCCCTTATCCCCGAGACCCACCTTTCCGTTTCTCCCCACAGCAGGGTCCTTGAGCCCTACCCCGGCCTCCGCGAGACCCTCGCGGAACTCAAACGGCGGGGCTTTCCCCTGGCTGTCCTCACCGATGCGCACAACGGGAACGCCCTCGCCCGGCTCAGGAAGGTGGACCTCGTCCACTTCTTTGATTTTATTATTTCTTTCGATATGACGGGCTGCAAGAAGCCTGCCCCGGATGCATTTTTATTAGCTTTAAGAAAATTGCAGACTTTGCCTTCGGAGACGTTACTTGTTGGTGATAGCCTCCGACGTGACATTGCTCCGGCTCAGAAATTGGGGATGATTACAGCGTATGCGGCTTATGGGGACAGGAATATCCGAACCCCGGACCACCCACAATGCAGGCCGGATTTTGTGCTGACGACCATTGAGGAGCTGGTAGGGTTGGTGTGACTTAGTTCTATTTTGACGGGTGGAGAGGATGCCGGCACAAGCATGCTGGAGGTGTGACTAAAGAGATTAAAGGAGAAGGAGTAAAATGGAGGGTCATTAATTTGTTTTAATAAACATTTTATAGGACTATAATTATATTCAAGGAAAACATATACCTTCAACGTCGAAATGTTCTTATCATTTATTGATCGCGCAAAGAGGCAATATTATAAACTCGTCCTGATTATTGGAAATTTTGGGCTAAAAAAATCTAAATTCCTTCTCAAATATTGCTTTGATGAAGGACTTTTTTATTATAATCTTAATCTCGAACTGAGTAAACGCTTGATTGGAATTCCATCTGACCATCGAATCTCATCAATTGAAACAACGGTGGGAGAGGTCCTCCAATCGAATCCAGGGAATTCCCTAGTCCTTGATCATATCGAACTACTTTATGTGAGAGAATTCTGTCTTCAACCCTTACAACTTCTCAAAACGCATAGTAGGAATAAAGTAATTATCGTTGCGTGGAATGGTGAGTATGATGGAAAGAAACTAACGTATGGTAAAAGTGGCGATGAAGAATATCAGGAGTATGTAAGAGATGAGCTTAAAGGCATAGAAATTGTTCGAATCGAGGATCTGGAGTGAGATAATGAAATACGGCGAACTTGTAGCGTTTGAACCCATTGAAGAAATAGTCCAGCTTCGGGAAGCTGACAAAAAAAGTGAGGCTATACGTCTGATTAAAACTTATGTTATTTCTGAGGGTATGGCAAAAAACCTTCAGAATGCTGTTTTCCCTCAACTCGACCATTCAAGTGCGCTTGATAAAAAAGGGCTTTTTATCGTCGGAAATTATGGAACCGGGAAATCACATTTGATGGCAGTCATCAGCTCAATTGCTGAAGATGTCGAGATGGTGTCGTATCTTCAGAACGCTGCACTTCAGAACGATGCAAAGACAATTGCAGGCTCATTCAAAATCATCAGACTTGAGATTGGTGCATCCAAAAAGAATCTTAGAGATATCATCTGCGGAGAACTTGAAAAAGGATTGAAGAATTTCGGAGTAACCTACCAATTCCCCCCTTTTAGCGAAGTAACAAATAACAAAGACTTCCTCGTCGAAATGATGGGATATTTTCATGAAAAATATTCGGATAAAGGTTTGCTCCTCGTTGTAGACGAACTCCTCGATTATCTGCGCTCACGTTCTGAAGGAGAACTGATTCTTGACCTGAATTTCCTCCGTGAGATCGGTGAGGTCTGCCGTCTTTCAAAATTCAGATTCATGGCTGGCATTCAGGAAGCATTGTTCGACAATCCTCGGTTCGGATTTGTCGCAAACTCAATACAGCGAGTCCAGGCAAGATTCCACCAGGTCAGAATTCTCAAAGAGGATGTTTCGTTTGTCGTCGCAGAACGTCTTTTAAGGAAGGATGCCAAGCAGAAGGCAAAAATTCGTAATCATCTCCAGAAATTTACGCCATACTACGGTGATATGAACGAACGGCTTGAGGAATATGTCCGGCTCTTCCCCGTTCATCCTGCTTATCTCGAATCCTTTGAACGCATGTATATCGTCGAGAAACGAGATGTTCTCAAGACCTTAAGCAGAGAGATCAAATCTTTAATCGGTACAAAAGTCCCGGAGGAGGAACCCGGCATCATCTCGTTTGACTCGTATTGGAATGCTATGAAGGCTGATGCCTCGCTCGCGACCAACCCAGATATCAAAAATGTTCTCGAGAAAGGTCAGATCCTTGAAGGCATTCTCCAGAAATCGTTCCCAAAACCACAATACCGCCCATCGGCTATCAGGATTATCCACGCTTTGGCGGTTCACCGTCTCACAACAGGTGAAATTTTTGCACCGATCGGGATGAATTCAGAAGCAATCCGTGATGAGCTCTGCATCTTCTTGCCCATTCCGGAAAAGGATTCCGAATTTCTCAGATCAACCGTTGAGACAATAATGCGTGATATCAGCAAGACGGTGAGCGGACAATTCATTTCCTCAAATGAGAGCAACGGGCAATATTACCTCGATCTGAAAAAAGACATCGATTACGATGCCCAGATCATAAAAAGAAGTGAAACGTTAGATACCTACAAACTTGACCATTATTACTTCGACGCCCTCGCTCGAGTGATGGAAAGGCCCGAAACAACGTATGTTCCCGGTTATAGAATCTGGGAGCATGAACTGATTTGGAAGGAGAGGAATTCCGGGCGATTGGGATACCTCTTCTTTGGAGCTCCCAATCAGCGCTCGACAGCGCAGCCTCCACAGGATTTCTACATCTATTTCATCCAGCCATTTGATACTCCGGAGTTTACCGATGAGAGAAAACCCGATGAGGTATTTTTTTATCTCGTCGACCGACCGGAGGAATTCGATACCGCTCTACGCTTGTATGCAGGTGCCCGGGAGATGGCGAGCACATCAGGGGCAACTACCAAACGGATCTACGAGGATAAAGCAAGTGAGTATCTCAAGACCATGGTAAAATGGCTGCGGGAGCATATATTCACCGCCTTCGATGTCGTCTACCAGGGAGATCGCAGAAAGCTGGTCGAATGGGCAAAAGGTGCGGCGATTCCAACGGGCGCCGATGTCAGGGAGACGATTGACAAGCTTGCTGCTTCATGTCTGGCACCCCACTTTGCTGAAATTGCACCCGACTATCCGAAGTTCTCTCAGGTCATCCGAAAGACCGATCGTGAGGAGGCGATGAGGGACGCGATAAAGATCTTGCGAGGAAGCGGTCTCAGGACCCAGCGTGGTATCGCAGTTCTCGACGGACTGGAACTACTGGAAGGAGATACAATCTCACCAGATAAATCGAAATATGCCCGCTATCTCCTAAAATTGTTGCAGAAGCGTGGAGAAGGCCAGGTCCTCAACCGATCGGATATCATCAGCAATGTCCGAGGGATCGAGTTTGATGAGAAGTTCCATGTCGAACCAGAACTGGTTATGGTCGTGCTTGCTGCCCTCGTGTACCATGGAGATCTCGTCATTGCCTATCCAGGGAAGAAGATCGATCCCACCATGCTGGATGATCTCGCAAAGATGAACCACGATGACCTGATCGCGTTCAAACACCTGGAACAGCCGAGGAGTACGCCGATAGAAACTCTCGCCGAGCTCTTCACCATGCTCTCTCTCACACCAGGGCTGATCAAAAATCCTGATACACAGAATGAGGCGATAAAAGCACTTCAGACAGAAGTTACCCGACGCCTGGAACAGCTTGTGGAAATCCAGCAGAAATTGCAGAACCGGCTGACCCTCTGGAGTGTTGAACTCCTCTCCGATCAGGAGCGAGAGCAGATCCGGTCCCAGGTGGATGGATTAAAGGAATTTCTCGAATCGCTCCAACGGTTCAATACCCCGGGAAAACTGCGGAATTTCCCACATACGAAATCAGATATTGTGCGGCAGAAGAGCGGCTTTGAGGCTATCAAGGAACTCGATCAGCTGACCAAGTTTGTGGCTGAGTTCTCTCCATTGGTGGCCTACCTTTCAGAGGCTGAGGTGATCCTTCCTACCGATAACCCGGCCCGGGTGGCGATTGGGGAGGCAAAGAAACGATTCGCCTCGGATTTGCAAGATTCAAAGAAAAGGCTTGACCGGGAATTCCGCACTGACCTGACCCGTGAGCTTGAACGGTTGAAGCAGGGCTACATAGAAAATTACTTTGATCTCCACCGTCACGCAAGACTCGGCGTGCAGGAAGATGATCTGAAGAAGACGTTGATGAACGATTCCCGTCTCAAACAGCTCACCAGCCTCGCGAGCATTGAGATCTTGCCCAAGCGACAACTCACCGAATTCCAGACCATGCTCTCTGCTAATATGATGACCTGCTTCTCCCTGACTGACAAGGACCTGGAATCATCGACGATATGTCCCTATTGTAAATTCCGCCCCATGGAGCAGCTGGAGGTAAAACCGGTTAATCAGCTAATCTATGAGCTGAATGATCAACTCGATGATCTCTACCAGGATTGGACCTCCACTCTCTTGACTAATCTTGAGGATCCTATAGTGAAGAAGAACATCGGGCTCCTCAAGGCACAGGAGAAGAAGTTGATCCAGGAATTCATAATCTCAAAGTCCCTTCCGGCAGACCTCCCCAGTCCCTTCCTCAGAGCCCTTCAGGATGTCTTCACCGGCCTTGAGAAAGTAACTATTAAACTCGATGACCTCAGGAAGGCACTGATGGAGAAGGGTTCCCCGTGTACGGTCGATGATCTTCAGAACCGATTCGAAGAGTATGTTGCATCCCTGATGAGAGGAAAGGATGTGAAGAAGGTCCGTATTGTGGTGGAGTGATCGAAACGACAGAAAAAAAGGAATACCGTCTCACGAAAGAAATCCTCGACCAGATGCGGACCATCAAAGGATTTCCCCTCGGTAAAGACGAAGATATCATCGCACTCTCTGATCCACTGTATTATACCGCATGTCCGAACCCGTGGATTGGCGAGTTCATCAAAGAACATGGGAAATCCTACGATCCAGCGACCGATACCTACCAGCGGGAGCCGTTTGCCGCCGATGTGAGCGAAGGTAAGAACGATCCGATTTACAATGCCCATTCTTATCACACAAAGGTCCCGCATAAAGCCATTATGCGGTATATCCTGCACTACACCGAACCTGGCGATATCGTCTTCGATGGATTCTGCGGGACCGGGATGGCCGGCGTTGCAGCACAGCTCTGTGGGAATCCGGACCCAGAATTTAAAGAACAGATCGAGCGGGAAATGCCGTACATAAAATGGGGTGTACGAAAGGCGATACTCAATGATCTCTCCCCAGCGGCGACGTTCATAGCGTACAACTACAACACCCCGGTTGATGTTGTGAAATTAGAACGCGAGGCAAAACGTATCATTGCTGAAGTCGAGAGAGAATGCGGTTGGATGTATGAGACACCGCATCTGGTGGACGGTAAACCAATATTAACGGAAGAAATTGACGGAGCAAAACGACAGGTGAAAGGACGGATCAATTTCACTGTATGGAGTGACGTATTCATCTGCCCCTCATGTGCCAAAGAGATGACCTTTTGGGAAGTTGCTGTGGATCTCGAGCATGGTCAGATGCTTGATGAATTCCACTGCCCTCACTGCGATGCATCTGTAACAAAACGGAGTCTTGAACGGGCACGAGAATCTGTCTTTGATGATGCACTCCAAACTACTATTAAAAGGGCAAAACAGGTGCCAGTGCTCATTAATTACAGCGTTCAGGACGTTAAAGGGAAATGGAAGCGTTTTGAGAAAACACCGGATGAAACTGATTTTACGTTAATTAAAAAAATTGAGGAGAAGAAAATACCGTACTGGTATCCAACCAACAGGATGCCAGAGGGTGATGAATCCCGAAGAAATGATGATATTGGAATAACCCATGTGCATCATTTTTATACAAAAAGAAATTTATGGATATTATCAACACTATTCCAAAAAGTTTTATCATTTGATAAGGAGATCGGCAGAAAAATATTGTTTGCATTCAATAATGTTCAGCAAAGACATTGCAAAATGAACGCTTTCCGATTTAATGTTTCTTTTCCTTCAAATATTACGAGTGGAACGTTATATGTCGCATCCCTTATGCGTGAAAGTAATTTTTTTGATCAACTGGAGAATAAAATTCTTAGAAGATTACTTCCAATTTTTCGAGAGAAATCATATTCCAAAGAGAATTTTGTAATCGAAACTAATAGTGCACAATTCACTAAACCGCAGAGAAATTCCATCGATTACATCTTTGTCGATCCCCCCTTCGGCGGAAATCTCATGTATTCTGAGCTGAACTTTCTCTGGGAAGCGTGGCTCAAAGTCTTTACCAACAACCAGCAAGAAGCACTCGTTAATACCGCCCAGCGGAAAGGATTGGCCGAATATCAGCACATCATGGAGGAATGTTTCAAAGAGTTCTACAGTATTCTCAAACCCGGACGCTGGATGACCGTAGAATTCCATAATTCTCAGAATTCTGTCTGGATGGCGATTCAGGAGGCGCTCTCCCGTGCCGGTTTTGTTGTCGCTGATGTCCGCACGCTTGATAAGAAACTGGGTACGTTTAAGCAAGTAACTTCAAAAGGGGCGGTCAAGCAGGACCTCATCATCTCCGCCTACAAACCAAACGGCGGGCTGGAGGAGCGGTTCAAGCTCACCGCAGGCAAAGTTGAGGGTGTCTGGGATTTTGCCCGGCAACATCTGAAGCACCTGCCCGTTGTGGTTGAGAAGGACGGTGTGCTCCAGGTTGTCGCGGAACGGCAACCCCATCTCCTCTTTGACCGGATGGTGGCTTTCCATGTCCAGCGGGGTGTAATCGTGCCGATATCAGCCGGTGACTTTTATGCCGGACTCCGGCATCGTTTCCCAGAGCGGGATATGATGTACTTCCTTGAACAGGAGGCATTGGAGTACGATAAGAAAAGGATGATCGCAAAGCGTGTAGAGCAGACCTCGCTTTTCGTCCACGATGAGAAGAGTGCTGTCCAGTGGCTCCAGACCGAACTCACCGATCACCCGCAGACATATCAGGATATCCAGCCGAAGTTTCTCCAAGAGCTGCACCAGGATAAGTTCGAGAAACTACCGGAGCTTTCTGAAATATTAAATGAAAATTTCCTGCAGGACGCTTCTGGCAAATGGTATGTGCCGGACCCGAACAAGCAAGCAGATTTAGATAAAATACGGGAGAAGGCGCTCCTCAGGGAATTTGAGGAGTACAAAGTGACGAGAGTGAAACTCAAGATGTTCCGCACTGAAGCGGTCCGAACGGGATTTAAAAAATGCTGGTCAGAACGTGATTATGCAACGATTATCGCCATCAGCGAACGACTGCCGCTTCAGATACTCCAGGAAGATCCGGATCTCTTGATGTACTATGACAATGCGGTGACGAGGGCCGTTTCAAAATAATATGGGACGGAAGGATCCGTTTCATGAATTCAAACTACGTATTACTCCAGCTCAAGGTTTTTAACGGGATGTTTATGATATGGAATCGACCAATCGAAATATAACAATCCCCATTTTCCTCTATGCCCCCAAAAAATCACATAGATCCCGGTACATGGCTCTGGAGTACCATGTACCATGAGACCGTTCAGCTCATAAATTCAAATGAAATCGGAGACCAGATCTATTATCGGGTTTGGGTTCCGGGAAAAAATGATGTACTCATTAGGTCTTCATCAGAATTTTTACCAATTGATCAGGCAACACCTTTATCGAGAGAGGAAATTATTTATCGTGCTGCCGCAGGGAAGGTCGCTGAAGCCCTCGCCCAGAACCCTCTCATCTCCCCTCTTTGTTCTGACGTGATCCCGCTTCCGCACCAGATCCATGCTCTCTCCCGAGCCATGCAGAAAGAGAAGGTCCGATATCTCCTTGCGGATGAGGTCGGTCTGGGGAAGACCATTGAAGCTGGATTGGTCATTAAAGAACTCAAAATCAGGAAGAGAATCAAACGCACCCTCATTCTGGCGCCAAAAGGACTGGTCCGGCAATGGATCGAGGAGATGCGCCAGAAATTTAGTGAGGATTTCAAACTCCTCCTCCCCGACAGTGCTGAAAAGCTCACGGGCAGCGATGCGGATATCTGGCACCTCTTCGATCAGGTTGTTGTTTCCCTTGACTCGGTCAAACCATTGCGGTACCGAAGAGGATGGACGACACAGGAGATTGAGCAGTATAACCAAGCACGATTCAAGAACCTCATCACAGCGGGGTGGGACCTAATCATCATCGATGAATCCCATAAACTGGCCGGAACAAGTACACAGGTAGCACGGTACCGGTTGGGGAAAGGACTTGCATCAGCCGCTCCCCATCTCCTCTTGCTGTCTGCAACTCCTCATCAGGGGAAAACGGATGCATTTCTGCGGCTCATGAGTTTCCTTGACAAAAAGACCTTCCATGATGCCATGGAAGTTTCTCGGGATTTGGTTGCTGAATACGTCATAAGGACAGAGAAACGAAAAGCAATCGATGTTCACGGTCAGCCGCTCTTCAAACCCCGACATACCCAAATGATGGCGATTACATGGAGCGCTGAACATGGACTCCAGGAGGACCTCTATCGCAAAGTCACAGAGTACGTCAGGTCAGGTTATAACAAAGCACGATCCGAGAATCGGAATTATATCGGCTTCCTTATGGTGCTCATGCAGCGACTGGTCTCCAGCAGCACCCGAGCGGTACGGATTGCCCTTGAGCGGCGGTTGTCTATTCTTTCCCCGTCGTTGCCTCATAGAAAACCTTCATGCCAGATTGATGAAGACTGGTGGGACTTGGATGCGGAAGAGCGGGTTGCGATGCTTCTCTCTTGCGTGCCTCCCGCCTTTCGGGAAGAGTCCAATACAGTCAAAGATCTACTTGCGCTGGCCCGTAAATGTGAGTCAACCAGGCCGGATGCCAAAGCTGAGGTGCTCAATGATCTCCTTCATAAGGTTCGTTCAAAGGAGAACAATCCTGATCTAAAATTCCTGATATTTACCGAATTTGTCACAACCCAGGAGATGCTCATGGAATTCCTTATCGGCCATGGGTTTTCTGTCGTATGCCTGAATGGATCAATGAGTATTGAAGATCGCCGAGTGGCCCAACAACAGTTCGCCGAGCAGGCCCACGTGATGATCTCAACCGAAGCGGGAGGCGAAGGACTCAACCTCCAGTTCTGCCATATTGTCATCAATTACGATATTCCCTGGAATCCCATGCGTCTTGAACAACGGATCGGTAGAGTTGACCGGATCGGGCAATCACATGAAGTCGAGGTGATTAATTTCCTCTTTTCCGGGACCGTTGAAGAGCGGGTCCATCAAATCCTCGTCGAGAAGTTAATGGTCATACTTCAGGACCTCGGATTTGACAAAATTGGTGATGTCCTCGACTCTGGTGAGGCAGAACGAAGCTTTGAGGATTTATACCTCCATGCAATACTTGAACCGGAGAAAGCGGAAGAGCGGCTGAATACCTTCATTTCGCATATCCAGGAACAAGCGAAAGACGAGTGTTCATCCCTAAAAATGCTCGGATCTGAAAATACACTCAGTACCCATGATGCGCGAGAATATTCCCAATCGCTCCTTCCTTTCTGGCTTGAAGCAATGGTGACGCACTACCTCACTTCCCGTGGTGGTACAGTGGGACGCGGTCTTTTCGGATATAATCTCGTGTTCCCCGATGGATACTCCATGAACAAGGTATCATTCACTCATAGTGACCCGGAATCGTCAGGAACTCAGATAATCAACCTCTCAAATCGGAGAATAGCCCAGATCTTTCGCGAGATTCCCTACAATCATCCTGAACAACCAATAGCATATACCGTAATCACAGATCTTCCGAGAGATATCCGAGGTACCTGGTCACTCTGGCGTTTTGAGGTTTATGGAGAGAATGCTGATGCCGTCTATTATTTTCCCTATTTTATGACTTCCGAAGGAAAAGTGCTGATCACAACGGCAAAGACCATCTGGGAATCCTTGGCAAGGGGAAATTTCTCCTTCAACTCATCACAAAAGACCAAGAATATTAATGGAAAAAACATTGAAATTGAAATAAAGAAGAGAAGTGAAGAGATATTATCGGAAGGGAGAACTCGGCAAGAAATAACTGCTATCGATTATTATCCGGTCCTTATCGTTAAGGTGGGAGGTGCAGATAGTGAACTGGCGTGAACCGCTCCTGAAAAGAATTCTATCGACTGATTCACGCCTCGTCATTCTCCTGGATCCCGATAACCTCCTTCCCGACGAAAGATTTGCCGAGGAGATCCGCAAGTCCCAATACGATATTCTTACTTATCGAGACCCAATTGATTTTCGATTCCACTATGAATCCGATTACCGCAGTAAATGGGACAGAGATGAGGCTATCGGAAAGAAATTGCTCGTTACATTTCAGTCAGCGGATGCCGCTTCGGTTCCTGTGGATCTCAAACATGAAGGAACGGTACTGAAGATCACCATATCAGACGTTTTTCCGCTGTTCAATCCATTAATCCTAGAACAAATTGGAATCTCGTTATTTGATGAAATCTCCACAAAATGCCAATTTTCGGGAAAAGAAAAACTGAGCGAATCGAATACACAAGAATTGATACTTAAATGCCTCTACGGAATTGAGCCTGACCAAATTACAACTTCAATACTATTTATTATCAAACTCTGCACCATTCACAATCAAAACCAGGAGATTCCAGCCATTCTGTGCGATTATATTGTAAACAAAATAAAACAACAAGTTCAATTAGAAAATATACCTCTTCGTCAATTATTTGACCGAAATTACTTCTTCTCGTTTCTTCAGGGGCAATGGGGGCCTTATCTAAGATCAATTCTTGACGAATCCGTACCCGTTATCCCGTTTCATGATCCATCAATTCGGGTTTTTATTGATACATTCTTCTTTGACGGTCTCCTCCAGCCAATAGAATGTGAGCAATACTCCAGGCTTCCCCAATGGACTTTGTGTGGTGTGAAGATAGATCCATTCAATGACGCAAAACGACGAATTGAAGGATTAATGGGATTGCTTGATGGTCATCTACCGGATACCAATGCCAATTACAAAGAATGGATACGTGCGGCATGGCGATGGGCAGAAGTAATTTGTCTCTATTCTGGCTTTAAAAAGGAAAAATTGGATAGCACCCTTGATGTGAGGATAAAAAAAATCCATGCTGAAATTGAAGCTAACTTTGAAAAATGGGTCAAAGATAATTTCAGATCTTTACAGAACACTCCATATCTCCCAAAGCCGGTGGTTGTTCATCATATCGTTCACTACCTCGCAGCACAATCGAAAAAGAAAATTGCTCTTCTCATCCTCGACGGGCTTGCTCTCGATCAGTGGACATTGATCCGACAGGACCTCCGATCTTCGTTTCGTTTTGAGGAGGAAGCTCTCTTCGCGTGGGTACCTACCCTCACTTCGATATCCCGCCGTGCAATCTTTTCTGGAGAGAACCCCTACGCTCTTGATGTTTCCCTTGAGGATTATGAGAGCGAAAGGCGCTTCTGGAATCATTTCTGGATGTCTCATGGCTACAAGGACAATGAAATTGCGCTCATAAAGGCTCTTAAATTCAATGATTCGGAAGAAATCGAAGAAATTCACAATATTCAAAATAAACATGTGCTCGGCATCGTCATCAATACAATAGATGATCTCCTGAAAACTTCAGATATTACCACATCGGACCTTCACCAGTTTGTAAAAAATTGGATAAACAAGGGACATTTTGTTCGCTTCATACAGAAATTATCGACTTGGGGCTTCGAGGTTTATATCAGTTCCGACCACGGAAATATCTGCAGTATAGGGATCGGAAATATTCGTGAGGGAGTATTAGTTGAAGAGAAAAGTGCCAGGGCGAAGATTTATCAAAATACTCAATTGAGAGATCGTGCATACAGAGAGATTGGAGAGGGGATACCATATGATGACCCAGATTTTAATTATGCAGTATTACTTTCAGAAGGCCTGGCGGCATTTTATAAAGAAGGAGTAAAAATCATCTCTCACGGGGGAATATCCCTCGAGGAAATGGTTGTTCCATTTATTGCGATACATAGGGATGAGTAAATGTCGAAACGGATAGGCTTTGACCGATATATTACCATAGAATGGCTCGACATGATAGCAGGATTGCTACAACATGAGAATGACATCAATAAAATCAGAGCATCAATGCATTCGTACCTCGAAAAAGAACTTCCTCATTACGAGAGTCGAAAAAAAACTATCTCCATTCTTTTACGAATTTGGTATAAGGTTCCTGATGAATATAGGCCCCTACGAGATAGGGCCATAAAGATCCTTTCTACAGCATCCCAAGAAGATCGTATCTGGATCCACTGGGGAATGACACTTCTTGCTTTTCCATTCTTTAGAGATATTATAACATGGTTGCATCGATGTTTTACTTTGCATGATCATTGCACTATGGGCGAGGTACATCGGAAAATTGAGGAATCATGGGGCTATCGCACAACAATGAAACCTGCCATAAGAAAAGTGATTCAATCTCTTATTTTATGGGGCGCAATAGATAAAAATTTAAATTCGCATGTTATTACCAGAAAGAAATCCTTTGCCGCATCAATAAAAGAAATAGAATTTTGGTTTTTATATGCAATTCTAGCTTCTGAAAATTCTCATTCGATACCTGTTGAGCGTATGAATAATATTCCAGCCGCGTTTCCTTTTTTACTGACTATAAATCCCTCTGACCTCGTAAAATCAGAGAATTTTTCCTTACAAATGGTTGGTGGAAAAACAGAGATTGTTCTAACAGAAGAAAATGTGTAATCCACCGAGAGAGAAATGTCCCCCCTTACCTGATCGACTACGCCATCCACCGCCCGAATAAATAATCTAGATAAAAGACAATGAAATTATCAGCGAGATCTGGATAGACCATGCGCTCCCTCCTCATCCTCAGCGGCGGTGTCGACAGCACAACTCTATTGTATGATCTCAGAAGCCAGGGCTACGAAGTAGAGGCAATCACCTTCGACTACGGCCAGAAGCACAAGAAAGAGATTGAGTTCGCGAGGAAGACCTGCAAGAAACTGAATGTACCCAATACCGTCCTGGATCTCAAGATCTTAAACGAGGTCGCCCCGTCCAGTTTAACAAGAAACAATATCGAAGTCCCCGAAGGGCACTATACCGAGGAGTCGATGAAGGCGACCGTGGTCCCGAACAGGAACATGATCTTCCTCTCCCTCGCGGCGGCCCGGGCCATCGCGGGCGGCATCCCGCACCTCTTCTACGCGGCCCACTCGGGGGACCATGCCATCTACCCGGACTGCAGGCCGGTCTTTGTGAGCGCCATGGAGACGGCCCTCCACCTCTGCGACTGGACCGATATCACGCTCCATGCCCCGTACCTCCACCTCACCAAGGCCGATATCGTGAAGCTGGGCACCGGGCTCGGAGTCGATTACTCCCTCACCTGGACCTGCTACCGGGGAGAGGCCCTCGCCTGCGGGAAGTGCGGCTCCTGCACGGAGCGGCTCGAGGCGTTCAGGGAGGCGGGAGTGGAGGACCCGGTGGAGTACGGGTGAGGAAGGCGAATAAAAGAAGATTGCCAGTCACGGTGGTACGAGGGGTTTAAGGCGGAAGGATGAAACGGCTCATTCCCCGGGTCCTGTCTTTTCCAGGAGTTTTTCCATGCGGGTGAGGAAGGCGTGAGCACCCCTGACGGCGGATTCCACCTCCTCGCGTGAAGGGGCCGCCGAGAAGGAGTACTGGTCCATGTGGCGGGCGCTCCTCATCCTGCTGAACTGCGCAATCCATGTCGGTTCAAGAGCACCCCGTGCGGCGTACGAGCCGAGATAGAGCTCGACGCAGATATGGCTCTTCTCCCTGACGCCGTCCCGGTAGAGGATTGCCCGGGCGGCATGGAAGAAGGCATTGTAGCAGGAGATCAGAGAAGACCGGTTGGCACCGGCAACCAATGCCTTCTTCGCCTCCTCCTGCCAGACGCGGGACTGCTCCAGGGATCGCCTCGCCTTGGCCAGGGAAGGCTCGACCCTCCGTAACAGGTCCTTTGCGTAGCACTCTTCAAGCGAGGTCAAAGCCCTTTCCCCTGAGCACGATGGCCGATCTCATGAAGGCGTGGTAGAAAGGGGGATCCTCCCTCTCCAGGTCCCCGAGTTTCTGGGGAGACAGGAAGAGGAGATGGACCTCCACCCCGAGATTCCCGGTCAGGATTGAGATGAGCTCCCCCAGGGAAGCCTCACCGGGATAGTTCCTCGCGAATACCCAGAGATCCAGGTCGCTTCCCCTGGTATTCGTGCCCGTGGCCCAGGACCCGTACATGCCAATCCCATCTGCCCACCCCGGCAGGGATATCACGGGCATGAGCCGATCCAGGTTCAGGAGGATCTTCACCGCCCTTGTGAGAGATCCATCTGCGGGCCGGTAAGATCGGCCTTCCCGGCTAAGAAGCCCGTGCCTGACAAGGAGGGGGAGATACCGGGAGACGGGGGCTTTTGAGAGGCCGGTAGCCCTGGAGAGAGACTGGACCGTGGAGGAGGGCTCAGAGAGGGCCTGCCGGAGGATCGAGACCCGCCCTTCAGTGCTGAACAGTTCGGAGAGCACAGATGATCTCTTTGTCCCCGGAAGATAAAAAATTGTTTCCATACAAGCAACGAATCGTTGCTCTATCAGCAACAATATGTTTCTTGAACGGCAACGGGCCCTGATGCTCCGGGGAGGGCAACTGGACCGATATCACCCTCCATGCCCCGTACCTGCACCTCACCAAGGCCGATATCGTGGAGATCGGCGCGAGGCCCGGGGTCGACTACTCCCTTACCTGGACCTGCTACCAGGGAGAGGAACGAGCATGCGGGAAATGCGGGGCCTGCACCGAGAGGATCGAGGCGTTCAGGGAGGCGGGGGTGAGGGACCCGGTGGAGTACTCAGATTAATAAGATCCACAAGAGCGTATTGAATTCAGGTGTTTCCTGCGGGACGCAGGATATTCTCAATTTTTTCCTTCAGGTCAGGAATGTCTTTCTGGATGGTCTCCCACACAGCCTCGTAATCAACACCGAAATAATGATGGATGAGCTTGTCCCTCGTCCCTGCGGCCTTTTTCCACGGGATGGCAGGGTGATTCTCCTTGAATTCACTGGAAATATTCTTTGCTGCTTCACCGATGATGGTGAGCATCCTCTCGATACCTGCTCTTTCCAGGGGCCTGTCCTTCAGGTCTCCCGCTGAAGTAATGCTCCTGGAGAAATCCTCTATCTGGAGGATCGCGTCGTACATGTGCTGTATATAGGCGCGATCCCTCTGGTTCATCCCAGGATCACCACTTCATCATGCCGGACCGAATCGATGAGGTAGGGGCTTACCGCCTTTTCGGTAAGGAGGTCCACCTTGAGGTGCAGAGCTTGTTCAAGCTCCTCTTCGATTCCTACAAGGTCGAAGAGGCTCTTAGGTTGGGCAAACCTGACGAGGATATCGATGTCGCTCCCCGGGCCTGCTTCCCCTCGTGCATAGGATCCAAAGACCGCGACTCTCCGGACCCCGTGGGGTTTCAGGATCCTGAGAATGGTCTCCTTCACTTCCCCTTGAAGCCGTTTACCGGTCATGTGAGAACCGTCCTATGCATAGACGACCTCCGAAAGAATCGGTTCCCTCAGACGGGGCTTGATAGCTCCCTTCATCACAAGATCCACCTTCCGGCCAAAGAGGTCCTCGAGGTAGAACTTCAGATCAATGTAGTGATCGAAGTTCTTCTCCCCTTCCCGGAACTCCACGAGGACATCTACATCACTCTCGGGCTTCTCCTCTCCCCGCACGAACGATCCGAAGATCCCGATCCGTTCCACTCCGAACCGGTTCCTGATCTCCTGCTCATGCTCGCGGAGGAGCGAGAGGGGAATTGTCATCGATCTCTGTTTAGGTTCTCCCGCTTTTTATAGGTATAGTGTTAAATGCAACGCGATTCGAGAGTAGAATCATTTAACACGACTGGAGAAGATCCAGAGGGTCTTTGATTGTAAGGGCGGTCATCACGAGGAATATACCGCACCTCTTCTACGCGGCCCACTCGGGGGACCATGCCATCTACCCGGACTGCAGGCCGGTCTTTGTGAGCGCCATGGAGACGGCGCTCCACCTCTGCGACTGGCACGACGTCACCCTCCATGTCCCGTACCTGCACCTCACCAGGGCCGATATCGTGAAGATCGGCACCAGGCTCGGGGTCGACTACTCCCTCACCTGGACCTGCTACCGGGGAGAGGCCCTCGCCTGCGGGTTGTGCGGCTCCTGCACGGAGAGGCTGGAGGCGTTCAGGGAGGCGGGGGTGGAGGACCCGGTGGAGTACGCGGATTCGAAAGTGGAATAGGAAGAAGAATGTCTCATCAGGGAGAAGTTTTCCCGTAGCCCTTCCCGGTCAGGTGGGAAAAGACGATCTGGTTGATCTGTTCTGCATCCCTGACGGTTCCTTCGGCGGAGGCTTGTCCATACGTTAAACCATAATCGGCAGATTCGCGGGCAGTTTTCGCGTTCCGGATATCGGTAACAAGAGAGGCGGGCAGCAGCCCTTTATCGGTGAAAAGTTCCTCGATGGCAGCGATGAGGCAGTCATGGCTCTTTTCGGTATATCCGACGCTGAATAACAATGATTTGAAGGCATGGAACATGGAATAATACGCCTTGATGATGGTCCATTTATAGTCGGGTTCCCCGAGGGATCTCTTTGCTGATTCGAGATCTTTCTCTGCTTCTCTCATCTCGGCTTCAATGTCTCTGGTATTGACAGGGATTTTTCGTAAACCCCGCTTGCTGATACAATTACGAAATTTATAGGACATGTTTTACCCTTTCAGGATAATTCCCTGTGAAATATTGTCAAACAGGATTTTATCCTTTGTTTTTAATCGGTATGTCTCATCCGGCGTACTGATCAACGGAGACATCTCTCTCGTAATCTTTCTCTGGTGCCTGGCGAGGATCTTCTGGACCGCATCCTTGTCTTGCGTTTCGAGAAAGAGATCAATATCGCTCTCATAGGTATCTTCTCCCTTTGCGCAACTGCCATAAAGGATGGAGTTCGTTGTTACCTGGTCAAGATCCCTGATAAGATCGGTCAACTCGAGAAGTGTGAGACAGATTTTCATATGCCTGAGAAGTACGCTCTTCATATTCGCCTGATAAAAAACGAGATTCCCCACGTCTTCATGGGTTACCAGCCCCACCTCTTCCAGCTGCTTCAGATTTTTACTGATCATCGAGACGTCGTAGTTTAAAGATCTCGCCAGGTCCCTCACGTGGAACTTATTTGAGTAATTTCTGCCCAGACCGGCTAGTAAAATCAATGATGATCTCCGAAATAATTTCATGTATGGAACGAAGAAATCCGATCGGGCGCTAAATTGGTTTTGCCCATTGTATTCTCCTTGAATCCCTGGTTTTTGTCTCCTGTTTCTTGATGGGCGCTCGTCCAGGCTGCCTTTTTGGGGGTGCTTGCCCAGTGTTTGTTGATTTATATTCAACAATTGTTGACTCTTATTCTTCATGTGTTGACTATAAGTCAACACCACCCTATAAATCTTCGGGTAAAATCTCTCCTCTTCCCAAGGATGTGGAGAACCGTCCTATGTCAGCGCCATGGAGACGGCGCTCCACCTCTGCGACTGGACCGACATCACCCTCCATGCCCCCTACCTGCACCTCACCAAGGCCGATATCGTGAAGCTCGGCACCGGGCTCGGGGTCGACTACTCCCTCACCTGGACCTGCTACCGGGGAGAGGCCCTCGCCTGCGGGTTGTGCGGCTCCTGCACGGAGCGGCTGGAGGCGTTCAGGGAGGCGGGGGTGGAGGACCCGGTGGAGTACGGGTGATCCAGGATCCGAGGGAACAAGAGAAATGACATCTCCAATCGAGGAAATCACGGTCAAATGTCCCAGATGCGGCAGGGAATACCAGGACTGGTACCGGCCCTCGGTCAACCTGGCACTCGACGATTTTGACGAGGAATACCTCGACGAATGTTCAAGCGCCACATGCCCATTCTGCCGGTTCAAGGTGCATATCGATACCCTGCTCGTCGATAAGAATGGAATTTTTCACTTCGGGGGATCGGAGTGAAGGAATGCGGATTATCCTCAAGGTAATCTCAACCCTCATATAGAGCATCGCTCCAATCCTGATATTGACCATTGATGAGGAACAGGCAGTACCCTTTGGGGAGACCTTCTCTTGAAGAGATCCAGGCCATCCTCCGCGAGCACCTTCCGGAGCTGAGGCGGGAGTATGGAGTCAGATCCCTCGGGATCTTTGGTTCCTATACCCGCGGGAATGCAAAGAAGCGGAGCGACCTGGATATCCTCGTCGAATTCGAGAGGATCGGGACGCTCCTCGAATATATCCGGCTGGAAGACACCCTCACCGATCTCCTTGGTGTAAAGGTTGACCTGATTGACAAATCCACTCTGAAACAAGGTATCAAGGCCCGGATCCTGCGTGAAGCCATCCCGGTATGAAAGCCGGTAGAAATTACCGGATTTTGGCATCCTGGAGTTCAATCTTACACTCCGATAACCGTGAAGAACTTCTCTCGTGATTTGAGAACAGGGCTGATATCCTCGAGTGTCCCGTACTCTTCGGCATTCTTCAGGTATAGCTCAATAGCCTCCCGAATGTTTTCCAGGGCTTCCGAAGGTGTATCTCCGCAGCTCGTAACTTCCAGTTCAGCGCATTTTGCGACGTAGGTATTTTCTTCGTTCCATATGGCGACAGTAAAATAATAAGGACCCATACCCTCTTCACCGGATGGTTGCATTCTCTCTCCGATACTATAGCGCAATTCTATCCTCAGGATTCCGAGAGCAAAATACCTCCTGAAACTCGGGTAAAGGTGTAATGCATGCTCCTTTCCTCGGGGATTGTTGACTCGTTTTCAACATTTGTTGATCATCAGTCAACAATCTGGCGAGGGATAACTTTCCTTTTTATACTGTAACCCGGGAGCAATGGCTTATGCATATTCGACCTCTGAAAGTATCGGCTCACGGAGGCGGCGCTTGATGGTGTCCTTCATCACGAGGTCCACCTTCCGCCCGAACATGTCTTCAAGGTAGAACTTCAGGTCCATGTAATGATGAAAAGTCCCTTCCCCGTCTTTGAATTCCACGAGGACATCCACATCGCTCTCCGGCTTCTCTTCTCCTCTTACGAAGGACCCGAAAATTCCAATCCGTTCCACACCAAACCTGTCCAGTATCTCCTGCTTATGCACCCGGAGGAGTGAAAGGGGAGCAATCCCAGAATTCATTCCAGGATCACCACTTCTTCGCGCCGTATTATATCGATGAGGTACGGGCTTACTGCTCCTTCGGTGACGAGGTCAACCTTACGATGGAGTGCCTGTCCAAGTTCATCCTGGATGCGGACGAGTTCGAAGAGGCTCTTTGGATCCTTGAACTTGACGAGGATATCGATATCGCTCCCGGGACCCGCTTCACCACGTGCAAAGGATCCAAAAACCGAAACCCTCGCAACGCCGTGCGGCTTCAGCATTCTGAGGATGATCTCCCGAATATCCCCTGGAAGCCGTAAACCATTCATCTCTCTTCACCCTGTCCCAGTAGCGGCGGTGGGGTCTTGTTCTCCCTCTTGCAGAAGGAATACCCCTCCGTATGTAAAGATTCGCCTTCTTCCGTGAAAATGTCTCTTCTGTTCGCGAACAGGGTTCGGGATTGGAAGTCGAGAAAAACAGGAAAAAAGATTCGGAACCTGACCCTCGGCACCTCCCGCTCCCGGAGGTTCACCTCCATGGTCCAGACCACGCCTTCCCGTGGGCGACCCGGAACATGGCGATCTTGCTTCCCAGCTTGGCGTTCTCTATGATGTCCCCGCTCCAAGAAATCGGGAACAGCACCATCCGGTACAAAGCTAACCTTTATCACATTTCTCTCTAATCTTTACTCAAAACTTAAAGTTGATTATTATGATGGATCTCATCTCGATCGTTGAGAAATCCGGGGATCTGGACGGGACCATCATCTCCCGGGTCCGCCTCGAACTGCTCTGGGCCCTGGCAGAACTGGGAGAAGATGGTGCCACAGCGAGGCAACTGAAGGCAGGCCTGAACCTGAGTGACGGGGTCCTCTACTCAAACCTGAAGAAACTGGAAGAGCTCGGCTATGTAAGGTGCGAGCAGGTCACTATCGAGGGAAAGGCACTGGAACTTTTTTCCATCACGCCGGACGGCCTTGCAGAGTGGATGAAGGTGAGGGAATGGCTGTGCAAGCTCCTGGAATGCGGCGGTGAGACCTGTGAACGACCGTAGCAGGGTCATTGCCTGTTTCAGGGAAGCAGGCTTTCAGATGGATAAGAACCGGTACGAACACCGCCTTATTGCCCAAAAGATGATCTGCCTGCTGAAACTGAAAGGCATCCCGTTTGAATACCCGTTCGGCCTCTATGTCCGCGGCCCCTATTCGCCTGCCCTGGCCCTGGAGTATTACCGGTATCCCAGCGACTTTCTCGAGGCGCGGAGCGATCTCTCCCTTACCCCCGTAGAATCCGGGTATGTTTCGCAGTTGGGTGAACTATTTGGAAAGAGCCCGTCCCTGCTTGAAATCGGTGCGACCTACGGATACCTGGCGTACCAGGCCCATTATCCCCCCGAGGTGGCGTATCGCCTGGTAAAATCAATGAAATCGTTTTACCGGAATGACCAGATCGTGAAAGGGGTCAATAAGGCAAAGCAATACCTCTTCACTCCGGCTGAAGACGATGTCATGCTGCTGGAGGGAGAATTGAGACAATGGCAGCGGGCAGGCATCAGGTCCATGAGGCACTGAATGGAGAGGGCCCGGGGTGAGATCTGGTTCGTGGATCTGAGTGATGCCCGGGGCCACGAGCAGGCCGGGATACGACCCGCAATCGTGCTGGGCGTATCCTATGGAGGGATAACCATCGTGGTTCCCCTCACGACAACTCCGGCTGCGTTCCAGTTTCCCCATACGCATTGCATCCACAGCGATTCCCGGAATGGACTGTCCGATGATAGTGCAGCGCTTGTCTTCCAGATTGTGGCACTATCAGAGGATCGTTTCATCAGGAAAACGGGACATTGCTCCGATGAAGACATGGAAGCCATCACAATACTTTTGAAGGACTTGCTCTCCATTGATTGAACCAGATGATGGAGGGACGCCATGCTCCAGGGCCTTAACAGTGGTGTTCTTTCTTCCCGGTGACGATGATGATCCAGTGGGGGGTTGCCTGGATGAAGGCGGGATCGATGGTAAACATCCCCAGGTCGCTGATGGATTCGACCAATGCACCCTGGGAAGGACACCGGGCTCTGTTCCTCAGGCCAGTTGCCCTGCCAGCCAGAGCGCCATGATGATGATGCCGAGGACTAAAAGAACCAGGATCACAAGAATGGCGACGCGCTTCCGTTCCATGCTTCTCACTTCCCCTTCTCTCCCCGCGGATGATATCCTTTCCTCCAGCACGGGATGGCCCCTCCTATCGGTACATAATCGGGCAACGGAAGCTGATCCCTGGTGATCCGGGCAGAAAGGAGACTTGCGGATTTCAGCGGAGGGGTGGAGCCGTCTCCTCCATGGGAATCTTAAGGAGTGCACCGAAGCCCTCATACATGAAGGCGATGATACACCGTAGCGGAGGGAGTCTGGAGATATGGGAAAGGATTGCGGGTTGGATCTCTTCCGGGATTTTGAATTTGACGATATCACCAGCGCGAAGCCCCCGGCTGCGAAGGGGGTATACGTCATCAGGGTCCGGAAACCGGGAATGCCTCCCGATGAGATTATCCAGAACCTCGAACCCCACATCTCACGTCTGGGGTGGGAGATGGCCGGGAAGCATCTCCTTGACCGGATCGGGAGAATCCGGAAGATCGGGGACTGTCCCATCATCTACATCGGGTCCGCTGGAACGAATCCGGGAAGCAGGCATACCCTTGCAGGGCGGTACCGGGACCTCGTGAGCCGCCATACCATCCAGTTCCCCATCTGGGCACTGCTCTACTTCGGCTGGGAACTGGATCTCGGGTGGAAGGTGGATGAAAACCCGAAGGAACTGGAGAAAGATCTGAAGGAGAGATACGAGACCCGGCAGCGGAGGATGCCACCGGCACTCGTTGTAAGATGATCCCTTGCCGGATCCGGCAAGCGGATCGCAATCTTCCGATATCGCCGATTCCGGTGCTCTTGCCGGCGAGTGAGTCAGAGCGGGGGCACCGGCGGTGTTCCCCGCAACCGCCGTACCCACTTCACCGCCTCGGGCACGAAGAACCCGGTCGAGGAGGCCAGGAGCACGATACCCCAATCCAGCGGCCCGAGGGGTACGGTATCAAAGATCACCTGCGCCGGTCCCCAGGCAGTGATGAGGAACTGCGAGGCGATCCCGAAGAGGAACGCTGCCCAGAGCCAGCGGTTCCGGAAGAGTCCGGTCACAAGGACGGGAGCATTCCCTGAGCCACTCGCCGCGAGGGCAAAGAACTTCTGGAAGAGGATGATGACCGAGAAGGCCATGGTCCCGGCCCGAAGGGCCGCGCCGGGGCCTCCGCCCCGGTACAAGGTGAAGACGCCCAGGGTGACGGCGGCCATGAGGAGGCCGACGAGCACCATCTCAGCCCCGAGGCGCGGGGAGAGGATCCGCTCCCTCGGGTCCTGGGGCGGCCGCTTCATCACGTCGGGGTCGGGGGGGTTCATGGCCAGGGCAAGGGCCGGGGGGCTGTCGGTGACGATGTTCATCCAGAGGATCTGGAGGGGGGTGAGGGGGCTTGCGAGGCCTGCCATGATGGCGACGAAGATGGCGATGAGTTCCCCGACGTTGCAGGAGATGAGGTACTTCACCGCCTTCAGGATGTTTGCATAGATCACCCTTCCCTCCTCGACGGCCCGCTCGATGGAGGCGAAGTTGTCGTCGGTGATCACCATGTCGCTCGCCTCCTTTGCCACCTCGGTGCCGGTGATCCCCATGGCCACCCCGATGTCCGCCCTTTTTATGGCAGGGGCGTCGTTCACCCCATCGCCTGTCATGGCGACGATCTCCCCCCGGGCCTTGAGGGCATCCACGATGCGGAGCTTGTGCTCGGGAGAGACCCGGGCATAGATCCCTACCCGCTCAACCAGCTCCCGGAGCCCGGCGTCGGTGACGCGGTCGAGCTCGGCGCCGGTCATGATCCCCCCGTGCTCCAAGTCGAGCTCCCGTGCCACCGCCCCCGCGGTCACGGGGTTGTCACCGGTGATCATCACCACCCGGATCCCCGCCTCCCGGCATGCCCGCACTGCCGCCCTGGCCTCGGGCCGGGGGGGATCCATCATGCCGGCCAGGCCGATGAAGACGAGGTCCCTCTCGATTTCATCATCGGGGATCTCCCCGCCGGGCAGGTCCCGGCAGGCGAACCCGAGCACCCTGAGGGACTCCGAGGCCATCTGATGGGTGGCGGCGAGGAGGGCCTCCCGCTCAGAGGGTATGAGGTCCCGTTCGGCGTTGTCCATGAGGATCCGCGTGGACCGGGCGAGGAGCACCTCGGGTGCCCCCTTCACGTACGCCCGCCACCGGCCATCCGCGGTCCGGACCACTGTCATCATCTTCCGGGCGGAGTCGAAGGGGATCTCGGTGTGGAAGGGGTGGGCCGCAAGGAGGCTCTCCTGGTTGAGCCCCGCCTTGGCGGCGAGAACCAGGAGGCATGCCTCGGTGGGATCTCCCAGGATCCCCACCTTCCCTGTCTCACTATCCACCGAGAGGCCGCTGTTGTTGCAGAGCATCCCGGTCTCCAGGAGCGCCTGCACCCCGGGTATATCCAGGGGGGCGGTGACAGCACTGCTCTCCTCCCGGATGAACTCACCCCGTATCGCGTAGCCCTCCCCCGTGACCCGGAGGAAGGTCCCGTTCACGAGGACCCTCCTCACGGTCATCTCGTTCATGGTGAGGGTGCCGGTCTTGTCGGTGCAGATGACCGTTGCAGCCCCGAGGGTCTCCACCGCGGGAAGGCGCCGGATGATGGCGTGCTTTCCGGCCATCCGCTGCACCCCCAGGGAGAGGGTGATGGTGACCACGGCGGGAAGGCCCTCCGGGATGGCCGCAACTGCGAGGGAGACCGCGACAAGGAACATCCCGAGGGGCGGGAGGCCCCTCGCCAGGCCCACGACGAAGATCACCCCCACGATGATGAGGGCCGCGGAGGAGAGCTGCTTCCCCAGGTATTCCAGCTTCTTCTGGAGGGGCGTCGCCACTTTCGGTTCCTCGGCCACCACCCTCGCGATCTTCCCCAGCTCGGTCCGCATCCCGGTGGCGGTGACCACCGCCTTCCCCCGCCCCCGGGTGATAACGGTGCCTAGGAATACCATGTTCCCGTGGTAGTGGATGGTCTCCCCAGCCTCGCAGACCATGCCTGCATCCTTGGGCACCGGCACCGATTCACCGGTGAGGGGGGCCTCGTCCGCTTCGAGGGCCACCGTCTCGAGAAGTCTCCCGTCGGCAGGCACCCGGTCCCCCTCCATGATGAGGACGATGTCCCCCGGCACGAGGTCCCGGGCATCGATCATCCCCTCGGTTCCGCCGCGGATGACCCGTGCCACGGGAGCGGTCATCTTCTTCAGGGCTTCCAGGGTCTTCTCGGCCCGGTACTCCTGGAGGAAGCCGATGACCCCGTTTAAGATGATGATGGCCATGATGGCTGCTGCGTCCAGCCACTCACCGAGAAGACCGGAGATGGCGGCGGCAATGGCGAGGATCACGATGAGGAGGTCGGTGAACTGCCGGGCGAAGAGGAGGAGGACACTCTGCTTCGCCTTCTCCTGGAGCCGGTTCGGCCCGTGGACGGCGAAGCGCTCCCGGGCCTCATCCGGAGAGAGGCCCCCTGCTCCGGAACGGAGTTCCTCCAGTGCCCGGCTCGCCGGGTACGCGTGGAACGGGGCTGGTCCGGGGTTTGCATCAGGCGGGGTCATGGAGAATGCTCCTGGAAAGCGTCGCATGATAACGGATCCCGGCAGGAAGACCCCGGGGACCGGTGAAGGCACGCGGAATGAATGAGTAAAAATCAGCAGGATGAGCATTTAATATGTAGGATCCTGCCAACCGGCAGGGGACCGGATCGGGCTTGCAGGGGGCAGGAGCATTCCTGCAGGGAAGCGTGATCTCCCGGCAGGAGTCGGTAAAAACCGTGAATCGAAGGATGCTGCGGGCGGGATTCGAGCCCGCGATCTCCAGATATCCCAGATAATGGCGCTCCGACGTTCGCGAAAACCCTATGAGTCTGGCGCCCTAACCGGCTAGGCCACCGCAGCGCTGAAATTTACATACTAAAGAGGCGATCGGCTTTCATAAAGGTTCTCATGCCGCATCCTGTTTCCCTCCGTCGGGGAACTGCCTGGGGGGAAAAGAGAGAGATGGGGATCTAGTATCCGCCGCCGCCACCGCCGTAATAGGTGGTCGGCAGTGCCGTGGTCCTCGCAGTTGTCGGGGCTGTGGTGGTGGTCGTCGGCATGGGTGTCACCTGGACCGGCGTGCTTATTGTCGTTGTGAGGGCCAGCGTCACGATGCCCGATGGGCTTATGACGAACCATACGTTGTTGATGCCGTACCCCCTCACGTCCCCGGGAGCTGCATCATTCGCATAGTAATAGAGGGGCCATCCCTTCCATGTGGTCTGCTTCTGCCCGTCGGCACGGGTGATCTCGCCGAAGTCAGCGGAATTGAGCGGTGGGGAGACCTTGATGGTCGCGGCATGGAAGGCTGGCCAGGCGCCCGGGCAGCCGGCGGTGCAGACGCTCGTCCCGGTACCCGGGGTGTCCTTCGCGAAGTAATAGAGAGTCTTCCCGGTCGCGTCAGCAAGGATCTGGCCGTACTGCGGGTTCGAGGCCAGCTTGATGGTGTCTGGAACAGGAGTCGGCGTAGGAGTCACCTGCTGCACGGCAGGACCCTGGGAACATCCTGCGACAAGCATCGCTCCTGCGAGGAGCAGGAGGATGACCGGAGATACGATCTTCTTCATCAGGATCACTTCCCGTGAACGTGGAGTGTCGGGATTCTCCGTCTATTTATAGGTATCCCCCATGCTCCCGCTCCCCCCCCTTCACCATATCCCGGGCACCAGCCGGTACTGCACCCTGGAAGCGTACTCGGCATAGCCCGGGAGCTCCTCCTGGAGGGTGCGGTCCTCCCGGGCAGTGCGGATGAGGGTCACCCCCATGGCGAGGGCGGCGAGGGGGAGGGTCCCCGCCTCATCCCCGGTTGAAGTACCTGCGGGAGAGCCAGTAGATGAGGATCCCTGCCGCGATGAGGACGAAGACGGCAGCCGCCCCCAGGAAGAAGTTCGCGAGGAAAGCCTGCTGGAGATACAGGGTGGCAACCGCGATCCCGAAGGACCCGGTGACGGCACCGAGAGCGATGGCCCCCATCACCTCCCGCCGGCTCATGCCCAGGAGCCGGCCGACGATGGACCCCCGCACCCCCCCGCTCCCGAAGAAGGGGACCATAACCATGACCACGATCCCGAAGAAGTAGAGCCCGGAGAGCCAGGGACGACTGGCCAGGAACTCACTCCCTCCGTGGATGAACCGCCGGATCCAGGGGCCGAGGATGGGGATCTTCTCTGCCAGATCAAAGTTCCAGACCATGAAGAGCCCCACTTCAAGGTCCACGAGGGCGATGGAGCCGGCGATGGCCCACCAGGGCAGCCCGAGGAGGATCCCGAGGGGGATCACCGTCTCCTTTCCTGCCGGCGGGAGCTCGTAAACGAGCATGAGGGTGGCGATGGAGAGCATCGTCCCGCTGCCGAAGGCGAGGGATAGAGCCAGCAGGTGGAGGGCGAGGAGGAGGAGGGGGAGGGTGAGGCGGAGCCCCCGGTCCGCGAGGGGGCTCACCGGGAAGATGGCGTCCGCGTCATCCCCGTCCTTCCATGGCTGGTCCATTTGCTATCACGAATCCGGGCCCTTTCCAGAAAGATCAAGTCCTATTACCACAAGAATTTATTCGTGATGCCTGAAGTAGGGATAGGGTTCTCCATGTTCCATTTCCATGAAACAAAGAAAAAATATAACCCCTTGCGGCATTGAGAACCAAATTAGCAATTTAATCGCGATGGATAGGTGAATTATCGAAAATAAAATCAGAATATATATATCGTATAAACAAGGAGCCTACCTCGATTCACATCTCTATCTCGGTGAGGTACATGGGGAGAGGAATTGATCGGATTGAGTGTCAGGCTGGAAGGGAGGAAGCCTGAACTTACCCTTCTCTGTTATTCTCCGGGTTGCATGTGAGGTTCAGGAAATGGGAGGTTACAAGAGTTATGAGAATGGAAACGCTGTTCGGAGTCTTTCTTCTGCTGATGATCATTGGCACGCCAGTACTCGCAGGTAAAGTTAATACTGGTGGTTCGCCCGGGAAATCTGGAACATCGATAGAAGCGACCCTAAAAATTACGCCTCACTGGGTGAAAACCTATGGGTGGACCATCGATAAATCGGTGGATTCTGAATTATTGGAGTTGCTAGAAGGCACCACCGGGACTTCAGTCTATACGATTATAGTTTCAAAGGATGACGGAACCGAAGAAGCCTGGGTTGATGGTGAGATCTGCGTCGCCAACGCAGGTGAATACCCGACAGAAGGTCTCGGCATCACGGCAGACCTGACAGACGGGTATACTCCACCTGTAGAAAAACTGGCGAGCACGCTTGTAGATATAAGCAATACCCCTGTCCTTAATCCGCAAGAGATGGCATGTTACGACTATCGCATCGATATTCCCACCACAGGTGGGGATAAACCGCAACCCGTTGCCGAAGGAACATACAAAGTGACAGCCCACGTCACCATCACGAATCACGGAGGGCACCCGAATGAGCCCTTCGGTCCAAGCCCCAAGGATACCACGATATTCATCTCGAATCCCCTTATTGTCCATGATTCTGCTACAGTCATTGACACAAACGGAGAATCCTGGGAGATACATGACGACAGCTCCCTTCTTTACAGCAGGAACTACGATTGCAGTGCTGACCATCAAGACAACACTGCGACCATCACCTACCCTGATGATATCTCATCAGGTCCGTCAGACTCAACCCGGGTGACGGTCATCTGCCATCCCGAAGGCGGTACCCACCAGATCCAGAATCCCGTGGCAAATCCGAATTACCTGGTTATGAGTACACCCGGTAGTGTAACCGTTACAGCGAAAGTAAATCCTGTGCCCGAACTCCTCCCAGCCACGGTTCATGTACAGCGACTCGATCCTGATACACATGCCGCAGAGGATCTCGGGCAACTCTTCGACGATCAGACCAATGGTGACGCGTTGCCGGGTGACAGTATCTTCACCAACCAGTTCCAGTTCAATGAGCCTGCAGCCGGTAAGATTCACCTGAGAGTAACCGCTTCTTATAGTAGTGGCATAAGCCCGGTTCATTCGACGATCTTCCTCATCGATGTCGTATCTCTGCCAGCGCAGGATGAAATCGATACGGCACTGGCGATCACGAGCGAAGCCTCGCAGCAGTTTCGCGGATTGAGCCAGCAGTATCCCAGAAGCCAGGCCAGGGAAATGGTTATTGAGAATCTCGAGAGCGATCCGGATGTTCAGGATGTGGCCCTCGGTGATGATGGCACGACAGTGACTATAACCTTCAACTCACATCTGGAAACAGCACTTCTTACGGGCGATGAAAATACGCATGGTTCACCCTATAGCAATCAGGCATTTGTGGCAACAAGCATTTTTTCTTCCTTCAGTCAGGAATGTAATCATATAAACGATAAATTGAATGAAAATTCATGTATCAGGTCAAAGATTCTTGCTGATCAAGCATTTGACCTTGAAGAGGTCAGCAATTTAGAAAACTATGGAGTCGTGTATATCTCGACCCACGGAGGAATGGTGAATAACGATGTCTCGTTCATGACAGGTGAACGAGTGTTGGGTCTCAATAGTCTGATCCACCTCGGAGATTGGATAACAGGAAAGATAATACCGACAGGAGCGGACGGTGAGATTTATTGGGCTATCAAACCCAGTTATATATCAACCTATGCCACGGCGTTCCCCAGAAGCCTGATTGTCATATCGGCCTGTAATAGCCTTAACGGGGATTCGATGGCAAATGCTTTCTTTTCGAAAGGTGCAGGTGCCTATGTCGGATATACCTATACAGTAAGCGGATTGCTGGCGAGAGATCTGGATGAGGCATTATTCGATAAACTGGCAACCGGCGAAACACTTCAACAGGCCTTCAACGAATGGACCTTAGATGAAAGAACTGACCCGTCCGACTGGGACGATACCGGCCGCCATGCCGTTTACGAGTTCCGGGGAGACGGGGGGCTGACCTTACCGAAAGACCGGATAATCAATGGCAAATTTGAAACCGGGAATGTCGCGGGCTGGACCGCCGGATACGCCTGCTGCGGGGATTTCACCCAGTTTGGCACCCCCGGGGGCTATGCAGTTCCCATCGGCGGCAATGTCAAAGAAGGAAATTATGCTCTCCGCCTAGGGAGATGGGACCAGATCTACACGGGGGGTCTCTCAGGACCCCCGGCTCCCGGAACGGAACCTTCGGGTTATGACTATATATACCAGGATGTAGGGGTTCCATCCTCAGGCAATCCAGCCCTGAAATTCTCATACAACATTCAGACCTATGATACTGCACTCTGGGATTGGTTCGATGTATATATCAAAAACCCGGCAACAGAGGCTAATTTAGCCACGGTTGTTGATCACGACGGAAAACCCGGATCTAATTATGGCGAGTACTGGAACGGTGGCTGGAAGGATATTTCATACGACCTCACTCCCTGGAAAGGCCAGACCGTACGGGTTTGGTTCGGGGATCGACAGGACGGATGGGGCGACCAGATGGCTGTCTTCATCGATGATGTTTCTCTCCCTTGCACCTAAATTTTTTATGGAACATCAGAATAAATGGCGGAATTGAACAAAGATCCCATTCAATTAATTTTATTATGGGGAGCTGCCGATTCTAGTTTGATCTTATGCGAAAAATTTTCCTTTTCATGGGAATCGCAGTTCTTGCTATCATTATTATATATTACTCTGGGATATTAATGAAAAGGCAAGGTGAAAGCATAAAATTGACAGGTTTCCAAAATGGCAATATTATGGAACTTTCTCAGCAATCGAAAGAATTCGAACCGATCAAACAGCAGGTTGAAGAATTGTTTATCCATGCAAATGACTCGCTGAAGCTCATCGTCACAGATGAAACCATAGCTCAATATAAAACACGCGGTGCAATTGAAATTCGTTATTCTGAACCTCGTGAGTTTACGATTCAAGGGAACTTGAACCGACCGATAAAGGTTGATGGCCTCTTGCTAACTTTTGTCAATGACCGTGCGGTGATATTCTATAGCGTGAACGGGCGATATTCCTCGGGGCCTTTGGTAAATACAGCCGATAATGTGAAGGACGTTAAACAATATATAACGAACATCGCGATGAATCTCGATTGAAATATCTTTATTCTGAGTGAAGGGATGATGATTTCGAGTAATTTTTCTTATATACTTGTGAGAGTGCAAGCGGGAGAGAGGAGATACTCTCTCCCTTACCTTTAGCAGAAAAGATGGCGTCCGCGTCATCCCCGTCCTTCCAGGGCTGGTCCATAAATCACCTGCCTGGAGAATCCGGGGCGGGCGCCGCAGGGGGAGGCACCAGGAGCACCTTGTCCACCCGTTTGCCGTCCATGTCCACCACCTCGAAGCGGTAGCCGTTCCAGGAGACATGCTCCCCGGGTTCTGGGATGTGCCCCAGGGAGTAGACCAGGAACCCCGCGATGGTCCGGTAGTACCCTTCCCCCTCTTCAGGGAGGGGGCCGAAACCGAACCGTTCCCTCAGGTCCTCGATGGGGAGGATCCCTTCGATGAGATAGGAGCCGTCGTCCCGGCTCACGATATCAGGCCCCTTCCCATGGTCCCAGGCGGGGATGGAGCCGATGATGGCCTCGATGATGTCATGGAAGGTGAGGATGCCGGCAATGGTCCCGTACTCGTCGGTGACAAGGGCGATGTGGGCCCGGGAGGTCCGGAGGTGCTCGAGCACCGTGAGGGCCGGCCTCCCCTCGGGGATATAGAGGGGCTCCCTGAGGATGGATGCGAGATCGGGCTTCCTCCCTGCCATCACCTGGGAGAGGAGGTCCCGGACGGTGATGACCCCGGCGATGGAGTCCAGGGAATCCCGGTATACCGGGTACCACGTATGACCGCCCGAGGTGATCTTCTCCCAGTTCTCGTCGGGGGGAGCGTTCAGGTCCAGTGCCACGATCTCGGGGCGCGGGGTCATCAGGGCCTCCACCCGCCGGTCCCCGAACCTGAAGACCGCCTCCATCATGTCCTGCTCGGCTGCCTCCAGGATCCCTGCCCGCCTCCCCTCCTCGAGCATGGAACGGATCTCCTCCTCGGTGACGGCCGGCTTCTCGTGGGGTGGTATGCCGAGGAGGCGGAGTATGAGATCCGTGGAAGAGCTGACGAGCCAGACCGCGGGGGATGCGAGCCGGGAGAGGGCCCGCATGGGCCGGGAGAAGAGGGAGGCGATCTCAACGGGGGTGTGGAGGCCGATCCGCTTCGGGACCAGCTCCCCGAGGACCAGGGTGAGGAAGGTGATGGCGAGGACAACGATGCCGATGCTCGCGAGCCCTGCATAGGATGCGGTGGTGGGGATGGAGAGGAAGAAGGGCTCGAGGTACGCTGCGACCCGGGTCCCCCCGAAGGCCCCGGCCAGGATCCCGATGAGGGTGATCCCGAGCTGGACGGTGGAGAGGAACCGGTTCGGGTCCTCGGCGAGTTCCAGGGCCGCACCCGCACCTGCATCCCCCCCTTCGGCCCGCTTTCGGAGAAGCGCCCTCCGGGCCGAGATCAGGGCGAACTCGACCATGGAGAAGAGGCCGTTTGCGAAGATGAGGAGGAGGACGATGACAAGATCCAGGGTCAGGGACACGGGATACTCCACCTTACCTGAGGGTCTTCTCCCTTAACTCTTTTGGGAGTTGTCAGCAGGATGCCCTTGGGCGGGAATCCCCGGGATAGGGACCTCACTTTCCGGATTCTGCCCCTTTGCCTGAAGATCAGGAACCGCTTCGCGATCCAGAAAAGTGCAATCCCTCCCGCGATAATGAGGGAGACCGGAGCACCCCCGACAATGGGAGTTTGAAATCTAAACCCCAGTAATATATGGAGGATGTTAATAATCATTCATTAAAGAACATAAGCACTATTTATGTTTTTGTTTTTTATTTTTTATAAGTATTTTATCCCATTTATGAAATATAATGTCTTGCGAAGAATTATCTTATTCCATAAAGATATTTCGCATAAAACCGTTAATTCTTTCTATTAATTCTTTTAAAAGTCAATTTGATTCATTAAATTTAAATATCAATAATAAGGATAGGCTTAAGTACCAAATCCGATTTCTGGAGGGTTCTATTCGTATGAGGCCAACCGATGGTAAACATCCTGTGCACGTGAGCATCAAAACGATACTGGGGATCCTGCTCCTGTTCGTTTTCATCAGTTCCCCCGTTCTCGCGGATAAGCCGGACGCCGGAAAACCCCATGGGAAGTCCGGACCCTCGCTGGAGGTGACCCTGATTGGTACACCTCACTGGGTGACCACGTATGGGTGGACCATCAATAAGTCGGTGGATTCCGATGTATTGGAAATGATGGAAGGCGCCTCGGGGACTTCTTTTTATACCATTGTGGTGGCGAAGGATGGAGGGACAGAAGCGGCCTGGATTGACGGAGAGGTCTGCGTCGCGAACGTGGGTGACGGTCCGACAGAGGGGCTCGCCATCGCGGCAGATCTTACCGAAGTCCACCCCCGCCATCCCGGTGATGGAGGCGATAAGCGCGATGAGGTTCAGGCCAAAGATCGTCTGGCCCATGGACAAAATCCGCACAAAGAGATGGTGGCAACCATCCCCGTGGATGTAAGCAGCGAACCTGTCGTCGAACCGAAACAGAAGGCATGTTACGACTATCGTATCAACATCCCCACAGGGGGGGAAGACAACCCGCAACCCCTTGCCAATGGAACCTATAAGGTCACAGCCCATGTGAATATCACAAATCACCTGGGACATCCGGACGAGAAATCCGGACCAGGCCCCTGTGAGATCCAGCCATCTCCATCAAAAACCCTGAACGACCATGATTCCGCTTCAGTGAGGGACTCGCGTGAGGAATCAGGGGATTGTGGGGACGGACAATTCGATGAAAATGTCGATAATCAGGACGAAACCATATCTGTTTCTTCCTCATCAAAATCCCCGAATGACCATGATTCTTCGGCTCAAGGGTCACGTGGGGAATCCGGGGATGGCAGGGATGGAAAGGGCGATGAAAAGGTCAAGAGTCAGGACAAAACTGTATCTGTAACCTTCCCATCCAGGTTCCTGATCGTCCATGATTCGGCAACGGTGACGGATACAAACGGGGAATCCTGGAACCTTCAGGATGACAGCTATCTGAGCTATAGCAGAGACTTCGATTGCAGCACCGATCATCAGGATAACACCGTCTCAATTACCTACCCTGATGATGACACCGCCGGTCCGTCAGACTCGACCTGGGTGACGATCATCTGCCATGCTGACGGAGGCACCCACCTGATACAGGATCCCGTTGCAGAACCGAGGTATCTGGATATCAATACCCCGACCACGGTGACCATTACCGCGAAGGTCAATCCTGTCCATGAGTTACTCCCGGACACGGTTCATGTACAGCGGCTTGATGAGAATTATCAGGTTTTAGAGGACCTGGGGCAACTCTTTGACGATCAGACCTATGGCGATGCCCTCCCCGGCGACAGTATCTTCACCGGCGAGTTCACCTTCAGTGAGCCGGCCGAGGGAAAGATCCGGCTGAGAGTAACCGCGTCCTATAGCAGTCCCGTGAGCCAGGTGACCTCGTATGTCTTCACCCTCGATGTACTATCTCCCATGGATGAAGAGACCGCCGCTGCAATCCTCGAAACCCACAAGGACTGCTACGAGACCTTCCTGGAGCTGAAACAGCAGTACAGTGAAGATCAGGCACGACTGTTGACCATTGAGCATGCGAAGGGGATGAGCAATGTCCGGAACGCCGGTCTCTCGGTGGACGGGACCACCATCTGGATTCTGTATTCCGATGGAATGGAGGGAGTCATCCCCACAGGGCCGGAGGGAACCCAGGACTCATCGACGATGGTAAAGGAGCCGAAACCTATGCCTGTCCCAACCGGGCCGGAGGGAACCCAGGGCTCATCGACAATTGTACAGGAGCCGAACCCGATGACTCTCGCAGCTGTGTCAATGACAGGGACCTGCCCGGACAGCAACAGTGCCATCATCTATTCACCGTTCTACACGAGTATTACCCCTAATGATATCAGTGACGGTCTCTATCAAAAACTCCGTCAGACTTGCACAAAGCCTCACTGGGTGATTATGAATGGAGGGGCGGACGTCGAATCCTTCAGGAGTATGGGCCAATACGGGCTCGTGGTCATTACCTCCCATGGGGGTGTGGATATGTTACAGCAAGTGTTCATCAGTACCGGGGAGGAGGTTGCCATGGCCAATATGATGCGATACTCGAACGATCTTATCACCGGTAAATTATCAATCACAATTTCGGATGGAAAACTGGTTTTTGCCATCCCTCCTGATTTTATCACCACGTATGTTAGATCCTTCCCAAAGAGCCTTATCTACCTCAGTGCATGTCACAGCCTGGATAATCCTACCATGGCAAATGCATTCCTTCGCAAGGGGGCAGTCGCCTATGCCGGGTACAAAGGAACTGTCTATACGTACTGGACGAAAAGTATCGGCGACCAGTTCTTCGGCCACCTCATTGATGACCGGATGATGGCCCGCGAGGCGTTCACCATCATCCCCGATAAACAGCGTCCGGATGGGGGCGAGTTCATCATGACACCGTACAACAACCAGTTCATGCTGTCCACGGAACTGGTTACCAACGGTAAATTCGAAACGGGGAATACCGCCGGGTGGACCGCCGGCTTTGAAGGGACCCCGCCAGGAGGGTATGCAGTTGTCCTTGGCGGGAATGTCAAAGAAGGAAGGTATGCTCTACGCCTGGGGAGATGGGACCAGGTCTACACCGGAGGGCTCTATGGACCTCCTGCTCCAGGGACAGAACCTTTTGGGTATGATTATATTTACCAGGATGTGGTCGTCCCCTCATCCGGCTCCCCGACTCTGAGGTTCTCGTATAATGTTCAGACCTATGATACCGCCATCTGGGACTGGTTTGATGTCAATATCAAAAACCCGGCCTCCGGTTCCAATCTGGCCACGGTTGTCAGCCATGATGGCAAACCTGGATCAGATTATGGAACTTACTGGAACGGTGGTTGGAAGACTGTTTCATACGACCTCTCCCCATGGAGAGGCCAGACCGTGAGGATCTGGTTCGGGAACAGGCAGGATGGTTTTGGCGACCAGAATGCCGTCTTTATTGATGATGTCTCCATTCCCTGCACCTGATTTTTTCGAAGATCCCTTCATTCTTTGCGCCGTTTCCACCGATGCAGTATAGAGTGAAGTATTTATCTTATCAACCAGATAATCGAGTTCATGAAGAATCTGGATAACCGGCTGATTCTCAGGTTATCATTTCCCCCAGCCTTTGCTGTTCTTTTTCTCCTTTTCCTCCGTACCTTCTCTCCGGTAGTTCCCCCTGAACTGTCGATGGCCTTCGGCCTCCTGTTTGTACCGTTTTTACTGATGACCTTCCTCCTCCTGATGGTATTTCATGGTCAGGCGGGTGTCGTAGGAATCTTTGTTTTCGCCATCCTTTGCGTTGCGGTCCAGTATAAGTATGTGAAGGTACTGCTGCAGGTGCAAAGAGGGGAACGAATCGCCATGGTCGTCGCGACTTACCTGCTCATCGGCCTCCTGACGGGTATGGTGATACTTTTCCCCACTATCGGACAGGGGGATACCGATATGCCCCAGCTCACCCTGAGTAAGGTGGACAAAAATGAAACATCGGGGTCCTTGATCCACTTCACCCAGCAGGACCTGGAGGAATCCCCTGCTCTTCAATCCCTCATCGAGTCCGGACATACAAGTATGAGTTGGGATGAATATGGATCCTTTCAACAGAGATATCCCCCTAGTTACTTCGTGGAATATAACGGGACATACTATAAATTAACTCGCATAATCCCCCAGGGTGGATAGGAGATCGCCCCAAAACCCGCTTTGACCTTCATGGTCCTGCAGGCGGTCCGGATCCGGGAGCATACACCTGACAGTCTTCTAGGATGGCAGGAGCATCGAACTATCCCGGCAGACGAATGAATTTGAACCAGTCAGACAGCAGACCGAAGAATTGTTCATCCATGCCAATGACATCCTGAAGCTCATCGTTACCGACGAAACCATCGCCCAGTACAAAAGTCGAAGCTCTGGAATTTCGGTATTCCGAACCCCGAAAGTTCACTCTCAGGGGATTTACGAACCGCACGGTAAAGATTGACGGGCTCCTCCTCTTCTTTGTCAATGGAAGAAGGGTGATCTTTTACAGCGCCAACGGGCGATATTCATCGGGGCCCCTCGTCAGTTCAGATGCCGGGGGAGAGGATCCGGAACATACGGTCAAGGAGATAGCAAGGCCTTCCTGAAAAACAGGGAAGGGGATTTCTGTTAGCTGAGACTGGTCTCTGTCTGATACCGGCATCTCGCGGACACCGCCCTCTGGACACTCCCAGACCTCACTTCCCCGGGCTCTTCCCCTTCGCCTTCCCGGCCAGGTAGGCGTTCACCGCGGTGGTGATGGCCACCACCTCCTTCCCCCCCCTGAGAGAGGCGGCCAGGGTCTGCATCCGGGTCTCCTCCTCCCGGACGTAGCGCTCCAGGGTATCGAGGACCCCTTCGTCCTTGAGGAAGTGGGTGTGGGTGTTCCCCTTCACGAACTGGGGGTGGTGCATGAGGGCATGGTGCAACGGTATGGTCGTCTTCACCCCGAGGATGACGTACTCGTAGATGGCACGGCGCATCCGCTGGATGGCCTCGGCCCGGTCCCCGCCCCAGGCAGTCAGCTTGGCGATCAGGGAGTCGTAGAGGACCGGTATGGAGTAGCCCACGTGGATCCCCGAGTCAAGCCGTATCCCCGGGCCCCCGGGGGACCGGTACCGGGTGATCTTCCCGGGGTCGGCCTGGAAGTTCTTCAGGGGGTCCTCGGCGTTGATACGGCACTCGATGGCGTGGCCCCGGATGGAGACCTCGTCCTGGGTGAAGGGGATATCATGGCCGGCGGCTATCGCGATCTGCTGCTTCACGATATCGATGCCCGTGATGAACTCGGTGATGGTGTGCTCAACCTGGAGACGGGTGTTCATCTCCATGAAGTAGTAGTTCCCTCCCTGGTAGAGGAACTCCACCGTCCCGGCATTGGTATACCCGGCGGTCTTTGCCACCCGGACCGCGGACTTCGACATCTTCTCCCTGAGATCGGGGGTCATGATGGGGCAGGGGGCTTCTTCCACGAGCTTCTGGTGGCGGCGCTGGATGGAGCACTCGCGGTCATAGAGGTGGACCGTGTGGCCGTCCGAGTCGGCGAGCACCTGGAACTCGATATGGCGGGGGCGGACGAGGTACTTCTCGATGAAGACGGTCGCGTCCCCGAAGGCCGACTGGGCGATGCGCATCGAGCCGGAGAGGGCGGCCTCGAGCTCGGAGGGCTCGTTCACGATATGCATCCCGATCCCCCCGCCGCCCGCCGAGGCCTTCACGATGACCGGGTAGCCGATCTCGTCCGCCACCTTCGCCGCCTTCTCCACCGTGGTCCCTTCCTCGGTGCCGGGCAGCACCGGCACGCCCGCCTTCTTCATCATCCGCTTGGACCCGATCTTGGAGCCCATCGCCTCAATCGTCCTCCAGTGGGGGCCGATGAAGATGAGGCCCTCGGACTCCACGAGCTTCGCAAACGCCGAGTTCTCGGCAAGGAAGCCGTAGCCCGGGTGGATGGCTCCGGCCCCCGCCTTTCCAGCCACCTCCACGATCCTGGCCATGTTCAGGTAGGACTTCGATGGGTGGGCCTCCCCGACGCAGAAAGCCTCGTCGGCGTACTTGACATGGAGGGCGTTCTCGTCGGGCTTCGAGTAGATGGCCACGGTCTCGATGCCGAGCTCCCGGCAGGCCCGCATGACCCGGATCGCGATCTCGCCCCGGTTCGCGATGAGGATCCGCTCGAAGTCTGTCATCGGACCACCAGGAGCACGTCGCCGCTCGCGACCACGTCCCCGGTATCCACGAAGATCTCAATCACCTTCCCGTCCCTCGGGCTCGCGATGGGGTTCTCCATCTTCATGGCCTCGAGGACCATGAGGGGATCGCCCTTCTTCACCGCCTCGCCGACCCGGACGAGGACCTTCAGGACCATCCCCTGCATGTTGGACCGGATCCCTCCCTCGATCTCGCCCTTGGGGGCCTTCTGGGCGGCGGCCGCCTGGGTGACGACAGCTGAGCCCGCGACCGAGATGATCCGGACCGAGTAGACCTCCCCGTCCACCTCCACCTCCATCGCGGACGGCATCTCGGGCGAGGGCCCGGCCACGGAGGACTGCTTCTGGGGGAGCGCTTCCTGCTTCTTCTCCCCCTTGAGGAACGCCGGGGCGACGGCCGGGTAGAGGATATAGGTGAGGACGTCCTCCTCCTTCTTCACGAGGCCAGCTGCCGTTGCCTCCTTCTTCATCTGCTCGTAGATAGGCTCGAGGAGATCGGCCGGCCGGACCGTCACCACCTCTTCGTCCCCGATGATCCTCCTCCGGATCTCCTCGTTGACGGGGCCCGGGGGTTTCCCGTAGAGCCCGCGGAGGTAGTCCTTCACCTCCTTCGTGACATTCGTGTACCGCTCGCCGCCGATGAGGACGTTGAAGACCGCCTGGGACCCGACGATCTGGGATGTCGGGGTGACGAGGGGCGGGTAGCCGAGGTCCTCCCTCACGAGGGGAATCTCCCTGAGCACGTCGTCCATCCGGTTCAGGGCATCCTGCTCCTTCAGCTGAGAGACCAGGTTCGAGATCATCCCGCCCGGGAGCTGGTAGAGGAGGACATCGCTGTCCACCCGCTCGGAGATAGGGTCAAGGATCCCGAGGTACTTCTCCCGGATCGTGAGGCAGATGTTCCTCACCTCCCGGAGGGTCCTGAGATCGATCCCCGTGTCCCGGTCCGTGCCCTGCACCGAGGCCACCACGCTCTCGGTGGGCGGCTGGCTCGTGCCCAGTGCGAATGGGGACATGGCCGTGTCCAGGATGTCCACCCCGGCCTCGATGGCTGCCTGGTACGACATGGGGGCGATGCCTGCCGTGGAGTGGGAGTGGAGGTCCACGGGGAGCTTCGTCACCTTCTTGATACCGGTGATGAGTTCCCGGGCAGGCTCAGGCTTAATCAGCCCTGCCATGTCCTTGATGCAGATGGAGTCGCAGTCCATCCCATGGAGCTCCTCTGCCATCCCGATGAACCCCTTTATCGAGTGGACAGGGCTCGTGGTATAGCAGATGGCACCCTGGAGGTGGGCACCGGTCTTCTTCACCTCCACCATGGCCTTCTTCATGTTCCGGAGGTCGTTTAACGCGTCAAAGACCCGGAAGATATCCACGCCCCGCCGGTGGGCAGCAGCCACGAACCTCTCCACCACGTCGTCAGGGTAGTGGCGGTAGCCTACCAGGTTCTGGCCCCGGAGGAGCATCTGGATGGGGGTCTTCGGGAGGGCCTCGGAAAAGGCCGAGAGCCGGTCCCAGGGATCGTCGTTGCAGAACCGGATGGCAGTGTCAAAGGTCGCCCCTCCCCATGCCTCCACCGAGAAGAACCCGGCCTTCTCGAGAGCCCGGGCGAGCGGGAGGCTGTCCTCGGTCCGAAGGCGCGTTGCGATGAGGGACTGGTGGGCGTCCCGCAGCGTGGTATCCGTGATGTGCACTCGGTGCATACTCCCCCTCCCCGGGAGCCTGAATCGCCGGGCGGGCTGGAAGGCCCAAACCTTTGAAAAATGGATGGTGCAAGTATAAAAATTATCACTTCAGGGCAGGAGGGCGAAGAGAGCGATTCCCACGGCGCAGGCAGCCTTCGCCCCGTCCCACGGCCCGCGGGCGAACCGGGGGCAGAGGCTTCCGCCCTCCCGGTATCCCCGCACCGCGAGGATATCCCCGAAGTCCCGGGACCGGTCCAGCTCCCTCCTCACCAGGAGCCCGAGGGCCGGGACAAGGGATCTCAGGGTGATCCTCCCCCCGGTCTTGAGCCGCAGGGCAAGCCGGAGCATGGCCAGGTCACGGTCAAGGTCCCCCAGGGACTGGACCGCCATCTCGGCGATGAGCCCCAGCTCGAACCCGGTCCGGTTCCCGAGGGCCCAGGTCCCCATGTCAAGGAGCTCCCCGCCCCTTCGCTCGCCGTATGCCCAGGACGCGATGAGGAGAACAACCGAGATCCGGAAGAAGTAGGAGAAGCCATTCCCGCCTGAGAGGGCGACCAGGGCGGAGGTTGCACACACGAGGATGAAGAGCCCGAGGACGGACCGCCACCGGTGGAAGGGGAGCCGGCGGGGCGTGGCAAGGAGCCACCAGGCGAGGGCGAGGAGGGCTCCCCAGGCGCTCGCAAAGGCCGCGAGGGAGAGGGCCACGGTAGAAAGGAGGGTCAGCCTCTGGTCCTGCACACCGCATCCCTCACGTCTTTCCGGGTGATGTTTTCGGGGAGTGCCCCCGCGTCAAGGGCAGCACGGATGTACCGCGGCGGCCGTGACCACCGCGGGATGGCCTCCGGCACCCTTCCCAGGGAGGCAAGCCGTCCGGCCTGGATCTCCCAGATCTCGTCCACCCGGGGGAGGATCTCGTCCTCGTGGGTGAGGAGGATGGTGATCCCCTTTCGCCGTTCACCAAGGTTCCTCGCGAATGCCTCTTTCCAGGCGCAGTCAAGGGAGCTGCAGGGCTCGTCGAGGATGAGGAGGTCCCACTCCCTGGCGAGGATGCACGAGAGCACCAGGCGCTTCAGCTCGCCCTGGCTGCACCGGAAGGGATCCTCGGCACCCCTGCCTGAGAGCCCCGCGGCTTCGAGGACCGGTGCAGGTAGGAGCCCCCAGGAGGCCACCTCCCTCTCCAGCGTCTCGCCCGTCACATGGTACTCGGGGAAAGGAAGGGCGAGGGTCCGAGACCCGATCCCATCCTCGACGATCTGCCGGGCCAGGGGCCGGAGCGCCCCCGCGAGGGCGAGGGCAAGGGTTGACTTCCCGCTTCCGACAGGGCCCGTGACCAGGTGGACCCCTTCGGAGAAGGTACCCGAGGCCGTGAGCTGGAAGGAGCCTCGCCGGAGAATCACATCATCCAGAGAGACCCTCATCGGCACCACATCGAAGGCGGGGAGAAAGGGGTACCGGAGAGCGCCGTAAAGACCGCGGACGGGCTCCCGGAGTGAAGGACCCGGCCCCTCTCCATGAAGAGGATGTGATCCGACCGGGCCGCGAGTTCCATCCGCTGGGTGGCCTGGAGGACATGGGGACAGGATATGCGCCTGATAATACCTTCCACCGCCCCGGCGCTCTCCTGGTCCAGGTTCGAGTCGGTCTCGTCCAGGACAAGGATATCCGGCCGTGCAGCGAGGGCAGCCCCCAGGGCGACCATGGCCTTCTCGCCAGCCGAGAGACCCCTTGTCTCCCTTTCAAGGAGTCCCCCGATCCCGAGCTCCCGGGCGACAGCCTTCACCCGTTCATCCACGAGAGGGCATGGGTCGTGCCGGAACCTGAGCGGGGAAGCGATCTCGTCGGAGACCCGGTGGAAGATGATCTCCCGTTCAGGCTGCTCGCCCACCCACCCCACCTCCCTCGACCGTGGCACTTGTCCGTCAATGAGGATCTCCCCCTTCACGGGAAGATCGATCCCTGCCATGAGCCGGAGAAGGGTCGTCTTCCCGCCGCCGTTCGGCCCGATGACCGCCACCCTGCCGGCAGGGATAAGAAGATCCGGGATCTCCAGGACCCGGTGGAAGAGCCCGGTGATGGTGATCACGGGAGCCGCTCCCCCAGGAGAAACACCCCGGCTCCCTTGAGGATATCGCCCGGGAGGAACGGGAGGATCCCGATAAGAACAGCAGCCGGGAGAGAGATACCCGCCGAGAGGATGAGCCAGGCGACGCCGCAGGCATAAATGATACCGGTACCTGCGGCCAGCCCTGCAATCCGGAGGACCCGGGATCTCTTCTCGTATGCGAGCCCCGCAACCGCGGCCGCAGGAATGAAGCCGGCGAGGAACCCGCCGGAGGGGCCGAGGAGGACCCCAATCCCGGAGAGGCCCAAGTGAAAAACGGGGAGGTTCACGGCCCCCAGGAGAAGGTAGAGGGCTGCAGGGATGACTGCACGGCGCTTCATGACCGGGGCTGCAAGGAGGAGGAAGAAGGTCTGGAGGGTGACAGGGACCAGTCCAACGGGGAGGGCCGCCCAGGCACCCGCAGCGAGGAGGGCGATGAAGGTGGCGGACTGGGCAAGGAGAGCGGTGCGCTCCGGGTTACCGTGCATGGGAGGCTAGATGTGGCGGCAGTCCCCGGCGATGACCCGCTCCACGGCCCCGGTATCCTTCCGGACGAGGAGGGCCCCGAACTCGTCGATATCCACCGCCTCCCCCTCGAAGGTCTTTGCAAGGGTGGTGATCCTGACCCGGTGGCCCAGGGTGAGGGAGAGACTCCGCCACTCCCGGACGATGGCCTCGTACTCCCCGGCCTCGAGGAGCTCGTAGTGCCGCTCGAACTCCTTTAAGACCGTGGCCAGGAAGGCGGGACGGTCCACGTCCCGCCCGAGCTCTGCAGAGAGGGAGGTGACGGCTGCCCGGATCTCGGGGGGGAGGCGGCCGACATGGATGTTTGCGTCGATCCCGAGCCCGAGGAGGGTGTAGTTGACGACGGCATTCTCAGCGGAGAGCTCGAGGAGCAGGCCGGCCACCTTCTTATCCCCGATGAAGATGTCGTTCGGCCACTTGATCAGGGCCCCGAGATCGAACTCCTTTCTGATGGCCCGGGCCACCGCGAGGGCGGCGGCCATGGTCACCATGAAGACCCGATCGATGGGTATCTTCGGTTTCAGGATGATGGTGGTCCAGATCCCCCCGGGAGGGGAGGCCCATGCCCGCCCGAGCCTCCCCTGCCCCCCGGTCTGCTCCTCGGCGATCACCATCATCCCGTCGAGCCTTTGCGGATCCTGCTGGCCAGCGAGGTCCCGTGCGATCCATGTGGTGGATTCTGTCGTTTCCAGGTACTTCATCCGCCGGCCGATGACCCTCGTCCCGAGGTGCTTCTGGATCTCGTAGGGGAGGAGGCGGCCCGACCTCTTTGTGAGATGGTACAGGTCCCTCCTGGGCTCCGTGATGGCGTAGCCCAGGGCCCGGAGCCGGTCCACCGCCTCGGTGACCCGGGACCGGGGGATCCCGAGGGATGCGGTGATGGTATCGGCCGGGGCGCTCCCCCCGCCCTCGTCCAGGACCCTGAGCACCTCGAAAGCCGGATCGTCCATGGAGTTACCTCTTTGCACCGACCTGCTCTGAAGGGAGAGGGCAGGGGTCCTTCCCGCAGACCTGCTTCATGATGGCGCTCTGGTGCTCCATGAGTGTTGCAAGGTCGAAGATGCCCGTGATGTCGACCACGCCGATGGCCCCGATGGCCTCACCCCGGTCGTTCCTCACGGGTGAGACGACCACCGGCACCCCCTTGTATGCCCCGGACCCGGGGGTCTTCCTGAAGAGCCGGTTCTTCGCGATGGCCTCCTCAAGGGTGGGGCCGGTGAACGCCATGTCCACGACCTTCCCTTCCTCGATCCTTATCCCCGGGTGATCCCGGGAGCGGGCGGTGACCGGGAGCCGGTTGAGGATCTCGTGGAGGGCGAGGAGAAGGGGCTTCCAGTCCTCTGACGTGGAACCTGCCGAGATGACGGGGTCTCTCATGGAACCATCCTCACACACTCTCTCCCATCCCCTACAATAAGGCTTCCTCATCGCCGCAGGAGAAGGAGGCGAGGAAGCCTCTAGAGGGGTACTCGTGGATGGTCGCGGCAAGGACGAGGCCCCTCCCCACCGCCTTCTCCACGACCACGGCCTCGCCCCCTTCGGCAGTGGCAACCGTCGTTCCGTCGTGCTCGGGAAATGTCCCGTCGCACTCGATGGCCAGGGGATCGTACCCTTCGATGAGGCTCGCCCAGGGGCTGCCTGGGGCGAACGTGATGCGCCGAGGAGCGTAGTTGTGCCGGTAAGTGAGGCCGAAGGGCAGCCAGTCATAGGCCCCCGGCCGCCCGTCCGCCGCCCCGAAGACCAGGATCCTGCCGCCCCCCTCGAGGAACCGCTCGATCCGGTCGGAGGAGGCCCGGAGGGCCGGAAGGAGCCGGGAGTAGAGGGGGTTCCCGAACCCGGTAGGGATGACGAGGGCGGTGAACCTGCCCCGGTAGAAAGGAGAGGCGAGGAGCTGGGGAGTGACGAGCTCGCAGCAGCCGGTGCATTCATCGATGAGCCGCGTGAAGATCTGGGGCGAGTCCCAGAGGAAGCCCGTCCTGGAGATCACCCCTTGATCACCCCGAGGGGGACGAGCTTTGCCACGAGCCGGGAGATGCCGAGGGCATCCACCACCCGCACCACCTCCTCGGAGGGCTTGTAGACCTGCGGTGCTTCCTCGGCGATGGAGGCCTCGGACGGGGCGCGGACGATGATCCCCTCGCGGGCGAGCTGGTCCCGGATGTCCTTCCCCCGCACGTCCTTCTTCGCCTGGGTCCGGGAGGTCACCCGGCCGGCGCCGTGGCAGGTGGACCCGAAGGTCTTCTCCATGGCAACCGCAGTGCCGCAGAGGAGGAACGAGGGGGTTCCCATCGAGCCCGGGATGATGACCGGCTGGCCGGTCTCCGCGAACTCTGATGGGAGATCCGGGGAGCCGGGCCCGAAGGCCCGGGTCGCCCCCTTCCGGTGGACGCAGACCTGCATCTCCTTCCCGTCTACGGTATGGACCTCCATCTTTGCCACGTTGTGGGCAACATCGTAGACGAGGGGCATCTCTTCGTACGCGATCCCGTAGAGCTTCGCGAGGACCTTGCGCGTCGTATCGGTGATCATCTGCCGGTTCGCCCACGCGTAGTTGGCCGCAGCCGCCATGCCGCCGAAGTATGCCTTCCCTTCCGGGGAGGTGACGGGAGCGCAGGCGAGCTGCCGGTCCGGAAGCTGGATCCCGTACTTCTTCGTGGCTGATTCCAGGACCCTGAGGTGGTCGGTGCAGACTTGGTGGCCGAGTCCCCGGGAGCCGCAGTGGATCATGACGGCGATCTGCCCCAGTGAAATGCCGAAGATCGAGGCTGCCTTCGGGTCGTAAATCTCCTTCACCTCCTGGATCTCCAGGAAGTGATTCCCGGACCCGAGCGTCCCTGACTGGGGGAACCCCCGCTGCCGGGCCTTCTGGCTCACCCCGGCGGTATCCGCCCCCTTCATGGCCCCCTGCTCCTCGCACCTCGCGATATCCCCGGGAATGCCATACCCGTGCTCCACCGCCCACCGTGAGCCGGCGAGCATCATCTCCTCGAGCTCCCGGCCCGAGAGCCGGAGGTCCGCCTTTGCCCCGACACCGGTCGGGACGGCCTGGTAGAGCCGCTCCACGAGCTCCCGCCGGTTCTTCAGGTCCTGGACGGTGAGGGGGGTCGAGAGGAGCCGCACGCCGCAGTTGATGTCAAAGCCGACCCCGCCGGGTGAGATGACCCCGGTGGAGATCTCGAAGGCCGCCACGCCCCCGATGGGGAAGCCGTAGCCCCAGTGGATATCGGGCATGGCGAGGGCGTACTTCACGATGCCCGGCATGGTCGCGACGTTCGCGAGCTGCTGGATGGCCCCCGGTTCCAGGCTCTTCCTGAGCAATTCAGAGAGGAAGAACCGGCCCGGGACCCGCATCCCGGGGGTGAAACCGACCGGGACCTCCCACTCGAGGTCCGTGATCTTCTTTATCCCCTCACCCATGGAGTCTCCTCACACGTCAACAATGATGTCCAATACATAGATCTCACCCTCCCTATATATGGAGAGGCCCGAGTAGGAGATCCCCTTGATCTCGGCCCCGCCCCCGTGCTTCTCCCTCCGGAACTCCTCGCCCCGGCAGAGGGCCGCGAGCCGGTTCCCCCGTATCTCCACCTCAAAGGAGCAGAACGCGATGGATTCGGCGTCTGAGAGGAAGAGGATCTCGGAGAGGAAGTCTGCGAGGAGGGACTCGGTGTCCTCCGATTCCACCTCGATCCTGCGCACGATCCCCGCCGGCGTGCAGTTCGGGGCCATGGTCTCGCAGACCGCCCGGGCTGCCTCGGCAAAGGCCTCCGGGAGGGTCCTTCCCCTCACCCTGAACTTCACGTCGGCCGTATGGTCGAGAACCTCGTAGGACATACCGTCAGAACCGGTCCAGGAAACGGGGGATCATCCCGCCGTGGATGGCATCGTGGTACCGGGCCTGGTACCGGGAGACATAGACCGTCCAGCCCCCCACCTGGATCCTGAGGTCGGTCGGCTTCGGCGGGTGGATGGAGGTGGGGAGGAGGATGGGGCCCCCGCAGGAGGTGCAGAGCCGCATATCGTGCTGCCGCTTCTGGACGTAGGTCCGCACCTCGTCTGTCACCCGGATCCCGTCAGCGGGCGGGGGGGGAGAGGACCGGTCCATGGGGGAGCATTGCACCGGGAGGTAAAAAAAGGTGGCGGGATTGCGCTCAGGCGACGAGGAGCTGGGTCACCACGTCCACGTACTCCTCCCTGAGCTCGTAAACGGCGTAGTGGCTGTTCTGCTGCTTCCTGACACGGAGGATCCCGATCCGGGAGGCGATGATCCCCACCATCGAGGCAAGGGCATGGTAGCTCACGGAGAAACGATGGGTGAGGGCCTCGTAGATCCTCGGGATGGTGAGGGAGCGGAGGCGCAGGAAGAGGCC
>CAZKEV010000004.1:68481-75334 GCA_964551875.1 uncultured Methanomicrobiales archaeon
GGATGCGGGAAATCCCAACTATTTAATCCTCCTGCGACCTCACTATACGGTATGGACTGGTTCTCGTACGATATCAACCGCTATACCAACGTGAGGATGCTGGCCATCCCCCTCATCATCTTCCTCCTCTCCCTCCTGGTCATCGGGATGACCTACGCCTCCACGGGCCTTCCGGTCCGGCCCGGCATCGACTTCAAGGGGGGGACGGCGGTGACCCTCTCCACCCCGGACAGCGAGGATGCCGTCCGGGCTTATTTCGCGGGTTTTCCCCTGGAGCCCATCACCCGCGATGTAAGCTCCAGGCTCTACCTCCTCAAGTTCACGAAGATGTCTGCCGAAAAGAACCAGCAGCTTATCGATAAGATCAACGCGCGTTACCCCGATGCGAGCGTGGACTATATCGACGAGACCTTCGGGCAGACCCTCCAGGGCCAGGCTCTCATCGCGCTCCTCTTCTCCTTCCTCGGGATGGCCGTGGTGGTCTTCATCGCGTTCCGGACCTTCATCCCGTCCCTCGCCGTGGTCTCGTGCGCCTTCGTCGACATGGTGGGGACCGCTGCAGGAATGAATGTCCTCAACATCCCCCTGACACTCCCCACCACGGCGGCACTCCTGATGCTCATCGGCTACTCGGTGGACAGCGACATCCTCCTCACCATGCGGGTGCTCAAGCGGCAGGGGAAGCTCGAGGATAAGCTCGCGGGGGCCTTCAGGACAGGGATCATCATGACCTCCACCACCCTCGCTGCCGTCCTCTCCCTCTGGATCGTCGCCGGCCTCGGGCAGATCGAGGTCATTCGGGACATGGCCGCGGTCCTCCTCGTGGGCCTCGTCCTGGACATCATCAATACCTGGATCACGAATGCCACGCTCCTCAAGTGGTACGCTGAAAGGAAGGGGTCCTGATGGCGAAGCCGAAGAAGAAAAAGGAGGCAGATAAGAAGCCGGAGCCGGCCAGGAAGGAGGGCCTGAAGGAGATTGTCAGGGACTGGAGGGTACTCATCCTTATCATCCTCCTCGTCCTCTCGGTCGCCGCCATCTACCCCCACTTCGAGAACGGAAAGTTCACCACTGCGCTCCAGTTCGGACTCGACCTCCAGGGAGGCTCCTGGCTCCAGATGTCCTTTGCCTCGGAGGTGGTGGGGTTCACCTCCCAGCGGTCCGCTGATGATCTGGCCACCGCCCTGAACAAGCGCCTCGACGCCGAGGTATCGCAGGTAGGGCCGGGCCAGCTGGAGATCCGGAAGACCTTTACAAAAGCTGATCTCGAACGGGCCTTCTCGGCAGAGAACGCCACCCTGACCACGTACGAACCGGGGGTCTCCCGGGCAACAGCAGACGATACCAAGAGGATCCTGGAGCAGAAGATCAACACCCTGGGAACCAAGGATGCACGGGTGAACCTTCTCACCCCCGTGGGAACGAACGTCGTCCGCTACGTGCGGGTGGAGCTCGCAGGGGTGGACATCAACACTGCAAAGAGCATCGTCGGCAAGCAGGGGCTCTTCGAGATCCGGATCAAAACCGTCGGGAACCAGACCGAACATGTCCTCTTCGGGAACGCCATCACCTCGGTGGGGAACCCCCAGCAGGATCCAACGAGGATGACCTGGGGCGTCCCGTTCACCCTCTCCGAACAGGGCGCTGCGGACTTCCGGAACGCTGCAAACCAGTACGGGGCGGTGACAGACCAGGGGAATCATCCCATTTCCATGCTCCTTGACAATGTCACGGTCTTCTCGGCGCCGCTTGATCCGACCCTTGCAAAGGAACTCATGACCCAAAATGTCCAGAGGCTCTCTGCGAGCACCGGCTCGGGGACCGTCGGGATGAACCAGGCACAGACCCTCGAGATCCACCTCAGGGCGGGTGCCCTGCCCGTCAATGTGCAGGTGGCGAACTTTGGCCAAGTCTCCGCCCCCCTCGGTGAGTACTTCAAGTTCATGTCCTTCATCGCAGGGGTCCTGGCGCTCCTCACGGTCGGCCTCGTCATCTACCTCCGATACCGCGAGCCTTCCATCGTCCTCCCCATGGTGGGGACGAACTTCGCCGAGGTCATTATCCTCCTCGGGATCGCCCGGTTCATCTTCCAGCTCGACCTCGCCTCCATCGCCGGGCTCATCGCCGTTGTAGGGACCGGGATCGACCAGCTCGTGGTGATCACCGACGAGGTCCTGCACGAGGGGAAGGTCCCCTCCCCCGCCCTCTACTTAAAGCGCCTGACCCGGGCCCTCGCCATCATCCTCGTGGCCGCGGGGACCGTGATCTTTGCCATGCTCCCCCTCGCCCTCATGGACCTCTCCACCCTGAAGGGGTTCGCCTTCATCACCATCCTCGGTGTCCTCATCGGGGTCGCGATCACCCGGCCGGCGTACGGGAAGATCATCATGGCGGTGCTGTCGAAGTAGGACCGCATCCCCCTTTTTCCGTTGGATGCCTTCCCGGCTTACCGGGCAGGCCGACCGGATGACGGGAACCATCGGTAAGCATTCACCACCTTCCTCTCAAGCGGATCACCGGGCAGAAGGTAACGGCGAACCTGCCCGGGACCTGGTCCGGTGACCACCAGAAAGAATTTTTTTTTCCTTCCCTCCCATCAGCTACGATGGAAAACCTGCTCCTCTCGCCCGAGTTTCAGATGAGCCTCCTCCTCTTCGTGGCCCTCGGGGGGTACCTCATCGCGTCCCGGATCAACCAGTCGGCGGTCATCGGCCTCATCCTCGTGGGGCTCCTCGTGGGCCCGAGCTTCCTCGGGCTCATCACAGTATTGCGAGGGGGTATTTCATGTCGATAAACAGGTAATTACAAATTGCTGACAAAATTGAATTTAGATCGAAAAGTAAAAGATTTTCTGCTCGAGAATCCCCATTTCGATAGTTTAATATCTCTTAAGATATGTTTTACCCTTGGTCTCTTTCGAATATCTTATGGAGATTGCAGTATGACGAAGACAGTCCTGAAATTCACCCTTGCCGCCCTCGCGGCCTTGCTCATCGTGCAGGGCGTCTATGCTGCTACGCCATACATCACGCCGACCTCGGGTGATGTGGGCACGCCTTTCACCATCACCGACCCGCAAGGACGCATGCAACCCGGGGATGAGTGTGCGTTGTATCTCGAGGGTACACCGCCAGACTCGGGAACCTTGGTTAGGAATCCGGTTATTTCGCAGGATGGCTCTACTCTAACGGGAACGATTCCCCAAATCGATCCCGGCAACTACTATGTTACCGTAAGACTCCCGGGAGGTGACCCGCGCTTTAACGACTTGGCGTTCTTCGCCGGTCCCGCATGTATTCCAACAACAGAAGTCTGTAACGGAGTCGACGACGACTGCGATGGAGATGTTGACGAGTCCTTGAGCAGAGCATGCTACAGCGGCTCTCCAGAAACAGAAGGAGTGGGAGTCTGCCACGGAGGAACACAGACATGCACAGAAGGAGAATGGGACACTTGTATTGGAGAGGTAATCCCGCAGGGCGAAGTATGTAATCTCCTGGATGATGATTGCAATGGTGCCGTAGATGATGGCTTATGTACGCCAGGAGCATGTGAAGGTGGTGGAATGCACCTTTTTTGGGATTGTATGGGTGGATTTTGTTCTATACGTGATATAAAAGCATGTACCAAGCAACTATCAGCTTACTATTATGAACGTTATCAGGGAACGCAATACAGTGGATGTGGCGAAGCAGTTCAAAGCCTTCTGGGCTGCTCGGCTGACAATGGATGCTGTTCTCTGGAAACAGAACAGGAACAAAAACAATGCATGGATACTTACTGCCATGAGCTTTATGGAAATGTGTACCCGACCGATGCAGATGGTGACAATTATAACGAATTATATGACTGCGATGACAATAATGACCAAGTGAACCCGGCCGCCGTGGAGGTCTGTGATGGCAAAGACAATGACTGTGATGGTGTTGTTGATGAATGCGCCCCTGGGGAGACATGTATTGGTGGCACATGCACGACAGCACCCGCCGTCCCCGAATTCCCCACGGTGGCGGTCCCCATAGGGATATTGGGAGCGTTTGTGATTGTGGTGCTCGTTGCAGGGAAGAAACTGATCCAATAATTTTTTTAAATCCGAGGTATTGGGGAAACATCACCACCATGCCGGGCTTATGGTGTCCATGATCGTGGCCAGGCATACCGGGCAATGCTGGTAATTAATGGAAACCCATCGTGTCTTCTCATCCGCCCTGACCTTGTAGAAGAGCCGTCGCATAGCTAAGGGCTTGTGGCCATTGGTGAAGAGGTAAGCGAGCCCTGCCTGGAATCCCGGGAGGGTCGCGGCGAAGGCGGCCATCCCGATGAGGAGCACGAAGACGAAGGGGATGAGGACGGTGGTGATCCGCTCGATTCCCTTCCGGATCCCGGCCGAGACGATGATCCCGGTGAGGAGGATGGAGAGGAGGAAGAAGAAGACCGGGAGGAGCGACGAGGAGAAGGCGGGGAAGTCCAGGGGCTGCCCCGCGAAGGCGAACCAGCTGAAGGCGAGGGTCCAGCCGGTGATGACCAGGTAGTAGCTCAGGATGAGGGTGATGACCCCGGCGATGAACCACCCGATGAACCGGGCCCGGGGCCCGAGGGCATGGAAGGCGGTGACCACTGTCCCCCGGAAGGACCGGCCCACCGAGAGCTCGAGGACCATGAGGGGGACGGCGCAGAGGAAGCGGGCGATGAGGTACGGGACCAGGTAGGCCCCGCCCCCGTTCTGGCCGAGGACCGATGAAAACCTCCAGATGTTCCCGATCCCCACCGCCGACCCGATGGCGGCGAGGACAAACCCGAGGGAAGAGGACCAGCGCTCCATGGAGAAACCCCGGTGGTTATTCCTTCACGACCACCGATGCAGCCGGATCGAAGGGGTTCGTCCGCATGGCAAGGGAGTAGAGGTACGGGTAATGGTCCCTCAGGTATTCCATGTAGCTCACCCACTCCGGGACGAGCCGGGAGTACACCCGCTGGATGTCAGATGAGAGGTGCTTGAGATCGGGAGGGGGGAGGGCCGAGAGGTCGCCCCGGGCCTTCAGCTCCTCGAAGAGGTGGTCCAGGGCGAGGATGAGGTCCGTGAAGCTCTCGTGCTCGAAGATGGCCGGGTTCTCGATAAGCCGGAGGAGGAAGTCCTCGTGGCCGGAGAGGAAACCCCGGAGGGTCTCCAGGTCGACCCGCTCGGGCGAAACGGCACATTTGTACGCCTCCAGGCAGGCCTTCACCTCCTGGAACCGGCCCGCATGCCAGTCCCCTGAAGCGAGCCGGGGCCGAATGGCCCCGATGCCCGGGTCGGCCCGGGAGAACCGGCCGAGGAGGGGGGTCCCGAGGGTCGTGAAGAAGGCCCCGAAGAGCATGTTCATCTTCTCCCTCCGGGCCTTCTTCTCCCGGGAGCCGAGGAGCTGATCGATGACGAGGGTGACGAGGAGCACCTCGAGGGGGACGAAGGCGAGGTCTCCCACGAGATAGATGAAGAGGTGGTGCTCGTCATGGAAGATGAGGTAGTGGGCCGAGTAGAGAAGGGCGGAGAGGGCGATGAGGCCCGCCGCCGCGATGAGGAGCCATCGGGTCTCTTCCTTCATCGGGATGACGTTGTCCGGAAGGCCTGATAAGGGGTTCGGAAGATGGTGTGGCCCGTTCCCTCCAGCTGCCCGGCCTGCAAAGCCACCGTCATGGATACCGAACTTCGGCTTCAAGTAAATCCATAGAAGGCGACGACCCGGCAGCACGGTCCGGTGTGTAAGATTATGCTGCCCGGCGCCATATCGAATTGAATTCACTGTCTAACTGGTTATTACGTCGCTTTCACATGGCGGAGGTCCCGGGTCCGAATCCCGGCGAGCCCATCTGTTTTGAGACATTTTGGAAATTCATAAAAAATGTTATTCCTGCGGGTGGATGATAACTTTTAAACTCCCATCCCGGTGCCGGGCAGTGAGGAGAAAACCTTTAACCGTTTCTCTTAAGGGAAAAACATGGGTTATCATATCGGCCACATTCACTCTTTTATACTGAATCCATTTCAGGGCTGTGGAAAGATTATGGAAATCGGCACCATAGGAATGGGTAATCGTCACCTCTTTCTGCCACAGGTTCCAGAGATTAATTTCGGATTGGATCTCAGGATTTGTGGGGGCAAAAAATAAGATCGTACCCCCTGGTCCGACTGCTTCAAGGGACTGTTTCACGCAAACGGGAACCGGTGCGGTCATAATAACGGTGTCTGCGCCCAGGCCACCATTTAATTCTTTAAACTTCCCGGGAACATCTTCCGTAGCGGAAATGGTTGCATCGGCACCGAATTTCCGGGCGACCTTCAACCGATCGGGACTCGGATTGGAGACAGCGATAAATCCCGCACCATTCAGACGGGCTGCCTGAATATGCAACAATCCGGTTATACCGGAACCGATGATGAGGACAGATCGCCCATCCGAGGTCGGAGCCCATTGTTGCCCACGTAAAACACTTCCAAGGGGTTCAACAAAGGTTCCCATATCAAAAGAAACCGATTCGGGGAGGCGTAACATGCCCCGATCCACGTTGATCCCGGGTAAAACAACATATTCTGCAAACGCCCCGAACCCATTTTTAAATTTTGTTTTTTGCAGGGTGTCACAGGCGGTCGTATGCCCACGCATACAGGCATTACACGTATTGCATGCTACATGATGGGTAACCACGACCCGATCTCCCACGTTCCATTTCGCATCTACGCTGGAACCGACTTCAGCAATAATTCCTGTGCATTCGTGTCCAAACGCTCCAATACCACCCGGCCTTCCAGCACGCTTCATTCGATACCATTCCATGACATCCGACCCACAAACTCCGCATGCCATGATTTTGACTT
>CAZKEV010000005.1:0-19430 GCA_964551875.1 uncultured Methanomicrobiales archaeon
CCCTGGACCGGGCGCTCGAGATCGAGCCACGGCATGCCGGTGCGTGGTACTCGAAAGGCCTCGCCCTCATGGAGCTCGAGCGGTACGCCGAGACCGTGAAAGCCCTTGACAGCGCCCTGGAGCTCGAACCGGACCATGCCCGGGCCTGGTATACCCGGGGGCTGGCTCTCGCCGAGATCAGCAAGAACGAGGAGGCGGTGGCATCCCTCTCCAAGGTCCTGTCCGTGAAAGCGGAGGACCCCAACACCCTGGGCATCAAGGGCCTCGCCCTCAAGGCCATGGGGAGGTACGGGGAGGCTGTGGAGATGCTCGACCGATCCCTCGAGGGCGATCCCCAGAATGCCAACGGGTGGTACAACCGCGGGCTCTGCCTGAGGGAGCTTGGCCGCTACAGGGACGCGGTCGAGTCCTTTGACAGGACCATCGCGATCGAGAAGAACCTGGGTGTGATCTGGTACAACCGCGGGCTCGCGCTCATGGAGCTCCAGGAGTTTGCATCCGCCGTCGAGTCCTTTGACCGGAGCCTCGCCCTGGACGGGGACCACTTCGGCTCATGGTACCGGCGCGGGCTCGCCCTCGTCGGCCTGGGCCGGTTCAGGGACGCGGTGGAGTCCTTTGATCATGCCGTCGCCCTTGAACCGGGGCTCTCCATGGCCTGGTTCCACCGGGCCCTCTCCCTTGCCGAGGTCGGGCGGACCGCGGATGCCTTCAAGGACCTGGACCATACCCTCTCCATCGACCCGAGCCATGCACGGGCATGGTACCAGAAGGGCACCCTCCTTCACCGGCAGGGGAGAAGGGAGGAGGCGCTGGCCTGCCTGGAGAAGTCGACCCGCTTCGATCCCGCCAGCCGTGACGCCTGGTACGGGAAGGGGCTCCTCTTCCTGGACCTCGAACGGTTCGGGGAGGCCGAGAAGGCCTTCCAGCGCGCCCTGGAGCTGGACCCGCTCTCCGGTGAGGCATGGTACAGGCGGGGGGTGGCCCTGGTCAGGCTGGACAGGCTTGACGAGGCGGTGACAGCCCTCGGGGAGAGCACCAGGATCGCCCCGGAACGGGCGGAAGCCTGGTTCGATCTGGGCAGTGCCCTCCTCACCCTCGGCCGGAACAGCGAAGCAGCGGAAGCCCTCGGCCATGCCGTGGGGCTGGACCAAAAGAGCGCACTCGGGCACTACCGGCTCGGCCTGGCGCTTGCCGGGCTCGGGCGCAATGAGGAGGCCGAGAAGGTGTTCGGGCGGGCCACGGAGTTGGATCCCGCCCTCGCCGAGGCCTGGTCGAGGAGGGGACGGGCGCTCGCAGACCTCGGGAGGTTCGAGGACGCTGCCACCACCCTCTCCCGTTCCCTGGACCTGAACCCGAAGGACGGGCTGGCATGGTTCTCCCTCGCACGCGTACAGGAAGGGCTGGGGAGAAGGGAGCTCGCCGTCCAGTCCCTTGACAGGGGTCTCGGGATCGATCCCTCTCAGGCCTCCTCCTGGTACCAGAAGGGCCTGCTCCTCCATGACCTGGGGCGGTTCGAGGACGCAAAGCGATCCCTTGACCACGCCCTCCAGATCGATCCCGGCCGTGCGGGGGCATGGTTCCACCATGGTATCACCCTCCTTTCGCTCGGTATGCCAAAGGAGGCAGCGGTCTCCTTCGGGCGGGCACTGGAGATCGACCCCTCGGACGCGGAGGGCTGGTTCCAGCTGGCACGGGCCAGGGAGGAGGACGGCGATCTCGCCGGATCCGCCGATGCACTCAGGAGATCCGTTGGCCAGAAGCCCGAAAACCCCGGGGCCTGGCTCCGGCTCGGAGAGCTGGAGCTCATGCTCGGGAGGGCCGGGGATGCACTTGCCTCGGGAGACCAGGCGGTGGCACACGATCCCTCCCTCGCGGCGGGCTGGTACCTCCGGGGGCGTTCCCTCATGGCCCTCCGGAAGCCCGAAGAGGCGCACGAATCCCTCGAACGCTCCCTCTCTCTCGAACCCGCCCAGGGAGAGGCATGGCTCGAGGACGGCCTCGCCCTGGAGGAGCTCGGGAGGCACAGGGAGGCGGTGGCCGCATTCGAACGCGCCATCGGCATCAATCCGAAGGAGATCGGGGCATGGTACGGGAAGGGCCGGGCCCTGCAGGCCCTGGGAAGGAGCAGGGAGTCCCTCCAGTCCCTTGAGAAGGGCCTCGCCATCGAGCCCGGGAATCCGGACGACTGGTTCTCCCGGGGCCTGATCCTCGAGGACCTGGGGAGGTACCAGGAGGAGATCTCGTCCCTGGAAAAGGCGCTGCGGTCGAACCCGAACCATGCACAGGCCTGGTTCCACCGGGGGGTGGCCCTCTCCGCCCTGGGGAGAACAGAAGAGGCGGCAGAAGCCTTCCGCGAGACACTCAGGATCGATCCTGAAGACATGAAGGCCAGCTTCCAGCTGGGTTCCCTGGAGAAGGATCTGGGGCACTACGACAAAGCGGTAGAGGCCCTCGAACGGGCGACCCGGATGGCCCCCGCCGATGCGAAGGCACACTACATCGCCGGCCTCGCCCAGAACGGGCAGGGGAACTACGAGGAGGCAACCCTCGCCTTCAAGCGGTCCCTGGAGATCCAGCCGGCAGATGGCAGGGTCTGGTACACCCTCGGGTGGACCCTCGTCAAGCTCGGGCGGTTCGATGAGGGAAGGGATGCTTTCGAGCGGGCCACCGCCCTGGATCCGGGGAACTTCCAGGCATGGTACAACCGTGCGTCCTGCGAGAAGGAGCTCGGCCGCCATAACCAGGCGATCGCCTCCATCGAGAAGGCCATCCAGATCGATCCAAAGCACGACGGTGCATGGTTCCTGAAGGGGTTCTCCCAGAAGGAGCTCGGCCGGTTCGAGGACGCCGTGGCATCCTTCGAGCGCGCAACCGTTATCAACGAGATGAACGGAGTCGGGTGGTTCATGCTCGGGTGGACCCTCGCCAAGCTCGGGAGCTATGCCCGTGCCGTCGAGGCCTTTGACCGGGCCATCCGTATCCACCCCGATGATGCCGGTGCCTACTACAACCGGGCCCTCGCTCTCACAGCCCTCGGGAAGCCGCGGGAGGCCATGGATGCCCTCAACGCGTCCCTGGAGAGGGACCCCTCGTATGCACCGGCATGGTTCCAGATGGGGGCAACCCTCGCGGCCCAGGGCCTCCACGAGAGGGCGGTGGAGGCCTTCGGGACCGGGCTCGGTCTCGATCCCGGAAACGCCCCCATCTGGTTCCAGGAGGGCCAGTCCCTCCTCGCGCTCGAGAAGGAGGAGCAGGCGGTCATTGCCTTCGAGAGAGCCCTCGGGGTGAGCCCCGACGATACCGAGAGCAGGTGCTACCTCGGCCTCGCTCTCGCGGCGGTCGGCAGGATGGAGGAGGCTGTTCTCGCCTTCGACCGGGTGCTCGATGCCGATCCGTCACGCTTCCAGGCATGGTACCACCGGGGGCTCGCCCTCATGGAGCTCGGGAGGCACGAGGAGGCACTCGGTTCATTCAACCATGCCCTCGAGAAGAGCCCAGGGGACCCCGGGTCCTCGTACCAGAAGGGGCTTGCCCTCGCGGCGCTCTCGCGGCACGGGGAGGCGATCGATTCCTTCAAAAAAGCCCTCGACCTCTCCCCCGATGATGCTGGCTCCTGGTACTACTCGGGCATCTCCCTCATGGAGGAGGGCCGGGATGCCGAGGCCCTGGGAGCCTTCGACGTATCCCTCTCCCTTGACCCAGGGGACATGCATGCAAAGTACAACCGCGGGATCTGCCTCTCACGCCTGGGGAGGGTCGAGGAGGCTGCCCGGGCATTCGAGGAGGTCACGAAGATAGACCCACACCACCCCCGTGCATGGTACCTGAAGGGCCTCGCCCACCGGGACCTCGGGAGACCGGAGAAGGCCCTCGCCTCCTTTGACCGTGCGCTTGAGATCGACCCCCAGTGCGCCCCCTGCTCCTATGCACGGGGACTCGTCCTCGAGGGGCAGCACCGTTTCGATGAGGCCCTCTCGGCATATGAGAGGAGCCTCGAGTTTAGCCCCGATGATGCGGAGGCCCACTTCCACCGCGGGCTCACCCTCATCTCGCTGGAGCGGCCGGCCGAGGGGCTCCTCGCATTCGAGAAGGCCACCGAGCTCGCCCCCGAAAACTTCGCGGCCTGGATCCAGAGGGGCCTCGCCCTTGCACGATCTGACCGGTTCGGAGAGGCAGCCGATGCCTTCGAGGCAGCGACCCGGATCAACCCGGACGACAAGGCGGCCTGGTACGAGAAGGGCCTCGCCTATTCATCCCTCGGGAAACACCGCGAGGCCCTGGCAGCCCTGGACCGGGCCCTGGATCTGGACCCCGGGAATGCGGATGCATGGTTCCGGAGGGCACTCTCCCTCTCGGCTCTCGGGGATCATGCGGGGGCCATTGCTGCCCTGGACCAAACCCTCGCCCTCAACCCCGCCGACGGGAAGGCCTGGCACCAGAAAGGGCTCGCCCTGCGGACCCTCGGGAAGGGGGAGGAGGGCCTCGAGGCCCTCTCCCATTCGGTCGAGGTGGATCCCGAGAACCCGGAGGCATGGTTCCACCAGGGGGAGGTGCAGAGGGACCTCGGGAGGGACGGGGAGGCAGTGGCGGCCTTCGAGACGGTCGTTTCGCTGAACCCGGAGCACCGGCATGCCTGGTTCATGCTGGGCCTCGTCCGCGAGGTTACAGGGGATGCCGAAGGTGCCCTCACTGCCTTTACCCGGTGTGTGGAACTGGATGACCGGCACGCGGACGGGCACTACCACCGGGGCCTTACCCTCATCGCCCTCGGGTTGCCCGAGGCTGCCATCGAGGCCTTCGACGCGGTGCTCGATATCGACCCGTCCCGGCATGATGCATGGTTCCAGGAGGGCCTGATCCTTGAACAGTTCGGGGAGTTCGGGGAGGCGATCTCTGCCCTCGATACCTCCCTCTCGCTGGACCCTCACCAGCCCGAGGCATGGTTCCACATTGCGCGGTGCCGTGCAGGGATGGGCAGCCCGGGGGAGGCTGTCGAGGCCTGTGACCGGGCCGTCAGGCTCGACTCCCGTCATGCAGGGGCCTTCACCCTGAAGGGGTTGTCAGAGGAGGAGCTCGGTGAGCGGGAGCCTGCCCTCCAGTCTTTCGGGAGGAGCCTCGGGATCGACCCGGACCAGCCGGTCGCCTGGCAGCACCGCGGCTCGGTCCTCCTCTCCCTGGGGAGGTTCGCCGAGGCACTGGATGCACTCGATCGATCCCTCGCCCTCGAGCCCCGGAATGCAGAAGCCCTCTACAAAAAAGGGCTTGCCTGCCTCGGGATGCAGGCCCGGGAAGAGGCGGTGGAAGCCTTCACCGGGAGCCTGGATCTCGAACCGGGGAACAGCGATGCTTGGTTCCGGAAGGGTGGCGCCCTCGCGGCCCTCGGGAGGCATCACGAAGCGATCCAGGACCTCGACCGGTCCCTCGCCCTGGACCCGGCAAACCCGTCCGGATGGCTCGAGAAGGGGCTTTCCCTCGAGGCGATCGGGGATCTCCCGGGCGCGATGGCGGCCTTCAAGGCCTCCATCGATGCGGATCCCTCGAGGACCGGGGCATGGTTCCAGCTCGGGGTTGCCGGGCGGCTCTCGAACAGGATGGGGGAGGCCCTTTCTGCCCTAGACAGGGCAGTGAAGATCGATTCGGGAGACCCCGAGGCCTGGTTCGAACGGGGCCTGGTCCTCCAGGAGCTGGGCAGGACGGAGGAGGGGATCTCCTCATTCGAGCAGGCCCTGGAGCTGAAGCCTGATCATACCGGCTCCCTCTTCAACCGCGGCCTTGCCCTTGAGATGATCGGGAGGTTTGGAGACGCTCTCGACTCTCTCAACAGGGCGCTCCCCGGGAAGGAGGGGGATCCCGATGCATGGTTCCACCACGGCTACCTCCTCGCCCGCCTGGGAAGGCACGAGGAGGCGGTCGGTTCTTTCGACCGGTCCGTCGCCCTCGACCCGGAGCGGACGGTTTCCTGGTTCCACCGGGGCGAGGCCCTTCTCCACCTCGGCCGCTACCCCCTCGCCCTCGAATCCTTCGAGCGATCGGTGCGCCTCGACCCCCGGCTCACCGAGGGGTTCTACCACCTGGGCCTCTGCCGGGAACGGACGGGGGATCACTCAGGAGCGGTGGAGGCCTTCTCCCGTGTCCTCGAGAAGGAGCCTGAGAACCCCTCTGCCCTCTTCCACCGGGGGCTCGCCCTCATAGAGACCCGGAAGTACCTCGAGGCAGCCGGCTCCCTGGAGAAGGCCCTTGCCCTCTCCCCGTCGGCCGATGCCTGGTATCACCTCGGGATAACGAGGGAGCGGCTCGGGAAGTTCGGCGAGGCTGTCGAGTCCCTGGACAGGGCCATCGCCATGGACCCGGACCGTGCCATGGCATGGTGCATCCGCGGGGTGGCAATGGCAAAGGGAGGGGATCACCCTGGTGCGATCGGGTCCTTTGAGCGATCGGTTGCCCTCTCGCCCGAGAACGGGCGTGCATGGTACGAGATGGGATACTCCCTCCAGATGCTCGGGCGGCTCCCCGAGGCGAGGGACGCCCTGGAACGGGCGATGGGCCTCTCCTTAAGCAGCCTCCCTGTTCTCCTCCGGCACGGCCTCGTCCTCGAGGACCTGGGAGACCACACCGGTGCGGCCCATTCCTTTGCCCGCGCGGTGGAGCTGGACCCGGGCTCGGGGGAGGCCTTCTTCCACCTGGGGCTCGCCCAGCTCGCTCTCAGGAGGTTTGAGGAGGCGGTCGAGTCCTTCGGGAGGGCAGTGAAGATCCAGGGGAAGGCAAGCCGTTCCTGGTTCCACCTCGGGCAGGCATTCCAGGAGCTCGAGAAGTTCGAGGAGGCCCTTCCGCCCCTCAAGGAGGCCATCCGGCTCGAGCCTGACAACGCGGAGGCAAGGTACCTCGAGGGGCTCGCCCTCTACCGGCTGGACCGGTTCAAGAAAGCGACCGTTTCCCTGGAGAAGGCGACCAAGCTCGCCCCGGCCCATGCCCAGGCTTGGTACTACCTGGGTCTGACACGGGCCGCACTGGACGAGGAGAGCGAGGCGGCCAGGTCATTCACGAAGGTGACGGAGCTCGATCCCTCCTTCGGGCCTGCCTGGCACAGCCTGGGGGTCGCCGAGCGGAAGCTCGGGCAGAGCCAGAAGGCCCTTGATGCCCTTGACGAGGCTCTCGCCCTCGATCCCTCCCATGCGGGGGGCTGGGTGGAGAAGGGGCTCGCCCTCGAGTCCCTCGGCCGGCACGCGGATGCGATATCCGCCCTTGGCAGGGCCACGCAGCTCGACCCGAAGAACGCCGCCGCATGGTTCCACCATGGCTCGAACCTTCTTTCGGTTGGCAGGCACGGGGAGGCGGTCCATGCACTCGGGCAGGCCCTCACCTTCGACAGGGCGAATCCCCGTACCTGGTCCCTCCTGGGCGAGGCCCGGATCTCCCTTGCACAGTACACCGAGGCAGAAGAGGCCTTCGCCCACGCCATCGCCCTCTCGGACAAGGACGCGGGAGACTTCTTCCACCGCGGCCTCGCCCTGGAGCACCTTGAACGCTACGCAGAGGCGGCGGAATCCTTCGGGAAGGCCTGCAGGCTCTCGCCCGAGGATCCCCTCTCCTGGTGCCACCAGGGCCTCGCCCTCGAGCGCCTCGGGAAATTCAGCGAGGCCGAGGAGGCCTACCGGAGAGCGGTCACCCTCGATCCCGGGAACGGGGCCGCATGGTTCCATCTCGGGAACGTGGATCTCGAGCTCGGGAAGGCGGACGGGGCCCGCGACGCCCTGGAGCACTTCATCACCATCACGCCCGAGCAAGGGGAAGGGTACTACCAGCTGGGGGTTGCCCTTGAGGAGATGGGGTTCTTTGCCCGGGCCGAGGAGGCTTTCCTGCAGGCCATCGCCCGGGGCAGGCCGGAACCGCGGGTCTGGTTCAGGACAGGCATGGTGAGGGAGCTGCTCTGGAACCTGGACGGGGCGGTTGAGGCGTACAGGAAGGCCCTGGAAGGGGATCCCCGGGACACCCGGGTCTGGTTCCAGCTGGGAAGGTGCGAGGCTACACGCGGGCACCCGGCAGAGGCTCTCTCGGCCTTTGACCGGGTCCTCGAGATCACCCCCGATGACATCCCCGCGCTCGTCGCCCGGGCCGAGACCCTCACGCAGATGGAGAGGTTCGGGGACGGGCTGGCCGTTGCCCGGAAGGTTATCGAGCGGGATCCCTCCCAGGCCATGGCCTGGTACTTCAAGGGGTGCTGCCTCTCAGGACTCGGGCGCCACGGCGAGGCGGTGGAAGCGCTCGAGCGGGCCATCGAGCTCAACCCTGACCATGCCCCCTCCTGGCACCACCTGGGCCTTGCACAGGAGTCCATGGGGTTCTTCGGGGATGCGGCCGACGCGTTCTGGAGGGCAGGACAGATAGCACCCGACGAGGCGGTGTCATGGTTCCACCAAGGATCGGCCCTGATCCAGCTTTTTCGGTGGAGGGAGGCCCTGGAAGCCCTCCGGCGGGCAACCGCCCGGAAGCCCGGCGATCCCCAGGCCTGGCATGAGACCGGGATCGCCCTCCGGGGGCTGGGGAGGGCCGGCGAGGCCGTGGACGCCTTCGAGCGGGCCCTCTCCCTCGAGCCGGAACGGGTGGAGACCCTTGCTGCCCTTGGCCAGACCTTCATGCTCCTGGAGAGGTTCGGGGATGCCTCACGGGTCCTCGCGAAGGCCTCGTCCCTCGCCCCGGATGACCCGGATATATGGTTCAGGAGAGGCGTCTCCGAGGAGCGGACCGGGAAGTTCGCGGAAGCCGTGGAATCTTTTGACGAGGCTATCAACAGGGACCCATCGAACTCCTCTGCCTGGTTCCACCGAGGCCTGACCCTGCAGCGCTCTGGTGACCTCGCGGGGGCACTCGAGGCCTTCGACCATGTCCTCTCCGTCGACAGGGAGGACCGGGAGGCATGGTTCCACAGGGGAGAGATCCTCCGGAGGCTCGGGCGTCACGAGGAGGCTCTCTCTGCCCTCGAGAAGAACCTCGGCCTCGAGCCCGAGAATCCCATGGCATGGTTCGGGAAGGGGCTCTCAGAGAAGGAGCTGGGGAGGCAGGGCGACGCCGTCGCGTCGCTGAAGCGGGCCCTCGCCCTCTCGCCCCAGCACGGGCCCTCCTGGTGTGCCCTCGGTCTCACCCTCATGGAGGAGGGCCTCACCGAGAAGGCCATCGAGTCCCTGTCTCGGGCGGTGGTCTTTGATCCGGCCCTCACCCGCGCGTGGTACTACCTGGGGGTGGGCCTCGTGGACCTCCGCCGGTTCCGGGATGCCGCGGACGCCTTCGGGAACTACCTCTCCCTTGACACGGAGAACTCGAATGCCTGGTACTACCATGGATTCGTCCAGAACCGGCTCAAGCGGCACAGGAAGGCAGCCGAATCACTGGACCATGCCCTGGCCATCGACCCCGAGAATTCCAAGGCACTTCTCGAGAAGGGGCGTGCCCAGATGGAGGGGCTCCAGTACAGGGAGGCCCTGGAGACCCTCGACCGGCTCGTCGCCCTCGAACCCGAGAACGGGGAGGCATGGTACCGGAAGGGGACGATCATGGCCCTCTTCGGGATCCACGAGGAGGCCATCGACCACCTGGCGACCGCGCTGCGGTTCGAGCCATCCTGCCACCCCGCCCTGCTCCAGTCAGCCCTCTCGTATCTCGAGCTCGGCAGGTTCGGGGACGCTCTGGAGTCAGTGGTGAGAACCATCGATCTCGACCCGTCCGACCCACGGCCATGGTTCTATAAGGGGGTAACCCTCGAGCGGATGGGGCGGCCTCCCGAAGCGGCAGCGGCCTACGACGAGGTGATCCGGCTCCGTCCGGGAGACCTGTTAGCAAGGGAACGGAAGGCCCAGATCCTTCTCACCCTGGGGAAGTACGAGGAGACCCTCGCCGTGGCTGACGAAGGTATCCGGATGGATCCGCAGAACGCGGGCTTCCCCATGGTGAGGGGGCTTGCCCTCCTCCAGCTCAGGAGGACCGGTGAGGCGGAGGAGGCCTTTGCGCGGGCCGTGGAGAAGGAGCCGCTCAGGGCGGGGGCATGGTACCACAGGGGCATCGCCCTCATGGATCTCGGCAAGAACGAAGAGGCCGCCAATGCCTTCCGTGAGACCCTCATCCTCGAACCCGGGAACATCCTCGCCTTCTTCTATGCAGGCATGGCCTACGAACGGCTCGGGAAGCACGAGAAGGCGGTGAAGAGCCTCGAGGAGGGGCTCGCCCTCGACCCGTCCAATGCGAGGGCCTGGCTGACACGGGGCATTGCAGAGAAGGAGCTCGGGATGTACGGGCCCGCGGCGTCCTCCCTTGAGAAGGCATGCGAACTCGACCCCGGGAACGCCGAGGCATGGTACGAGAAGGGAACGGCCCTCCAGCTCCTCGGCAGGGACGAGGAGGCGCTTGCCTCCCTGGATACCGCCATCACCCTCCGCCCCGGTGACACGGCATCCTGGAACCTGAAGGGACCCATCCTCCGCCACCTCGGCCGGCCGGGGGAGTCAGTGGAGGCCTTCCGGAAGGTAATCGGGGGGGATCCCCGCAGCACCCGGGCATGGTTCCAGCTCGGGGAGGCCCTCTACGAACTCGGCCGGTACGGGGAGGCGGCCGATGCCGCAGAGAAGGCCCTGGAGCTGGACCCGGCCCTCACCCAGGCATGGTTCACGAGAGGGATGGCCTTCAACCGCCTCGGGAGGTACGGGGAGGCGATCGATGCCTTCCGGAAGGTCGTCGGGCAGGACCCAAGCCATGGCCTCGCCTGGTACAACATGGGATGGGCCGAGCGGGAGCTGCGCCTCTACGGGGAGGCCGTTGACGCCTTTGACGAGGCTATCCGGGTCGACGCCAGGGACGCCGGCTCCTGGTACAACCGGGGCCTCGCCCTCAACGAGATGGGGAGGTTCGGCGACGCGGTCTCGTCCTTAGACCAGGTCACCACCATCGAGCCCGGGAACGCCTCCGCATGGTTCAGGAAGGCGCTCGCCCTCTCCTCCCTCGGGAGGGACGAGGAGGCCGCCGATGCCCTTGACCGGGTGATCCAGCTCGACCCGGAGAACCATGAGCCATGGTACCGCCTGGGGGAGATCTTCCTCAAGCTCGGAGGGCACGACGAGGCCCTTGTCTGCCTGGACCGCGCCCTCCAGATCAGCCCCGAGTACCACCCTGCCTGGTTCCTCAGGGGCGAGGTCCTCTTTGCCATGAAACGCTTCATTGAGGCTGCTGAGGCGTACAGCCGTGTCCTCGCCCACGAGGACGGGGAACCCCGGGCCTGGCTCAGGAAGGGACTTGCCCTCCGGGAGCTCGAGGATGACGACGGGGCTGCCCAGGCCCTGGAGCGCTACCTCCTCATCGAGCCCGGTTCTGCCGAGGCATGGTACCAGAAGGGCCTCTCCCTGGAGAGGAAGGGGAAGTACGCCACGGCGGCAGAGGCGTTCGGGAAAGCCCTCGAGATCGAGCCAGGAAGGGTCGATGCATGGTACCACAAGGGCCTCTCCCTGGTCGGGCTCGGGAACTACGAGGAGGGGACCCTCGCATTCCAGGAGGGGCTCAGGTTCGAACCCGGAAACGCCATGGCCTGGTACAGCCTGGGCATGGCCCAGGAGCAGACGAAGCGCTTCGTAAAAGCGATGGACTCCTTTGCCCGTGCGCTCCAGATCCAGCCCAAGAACCTCCCTGCCTGGTACCACCGGGGGATCTGCGAGGAGGAGGAGGGGTTCTACAGCGATGCGGTCTTCTCCTTTGAAAAAGCCCTCGAGATCGAGCCCAAGGACGTGGATGCCTGGTACCACAAGGGCATCTGCCTCGCGAAGGCCGGGCGGCACCAGGAGGCGGTGAGTGCCTTCGGGAACGCCCTCCTCCATGACCCCGAGAACCCGCAGGCCTGGTTCCACCAGGGCCTCTCCCTCCTCGAGACAGGGGAGCATTCCGGGGCGGTCGCCTCCTTTGACCGGGCGCTGGGCCTGGATGACCGGAACCCGGTGTTCTGGTACGAGAAAGGGGTTGCCCTGAAGAGCCTGGGACGGGGCCAGGAGGCCCTTGAGGCCTTCGGGAGGTCCCTTGACCTGGACCCGGACAGGAAGGAGGGATGGAAGCACCGGGGTACGATCCTCTTCGGGATGAGGTCCCTGGATGCAGCCCTCGAGGCCTTCGACCATGTCCTCCAGATCGACCCGAAGGATGGCGGTTCATGGTACAACCGAGGCTGCATCCTCGGAGACCTCGGGGATGCAGAGGGTGCGGTGACCTCCTTTGACCGTGCCCTCGCCATTGATCCCGGGAACCCCCAGGCATGGAACAACAAGGGGGCTATCCTCTTCCAGCTCGAGAGGAACGCGGACGCGGTCGATGCCTTTGATCACTCCCTCGAGATCGACGGGAAGAGCGCGGGGACCTGGTTCAACCGGGGGCTTGCCCTGATGGAGCTCGGAGAGGACGAGGCGGCCATCGAGTCCTTTGCCCGGACCCTCGACCTGGACCCGGGGAATGCAGAGGCATGGTTCCAGAAGGGGAAGGGGCTCGAGCGGTCCGGGAAACCCGCAGAGGCCGTCGAGGCCGTGGACGAGGCGCTCCGGAGGTTGCCCGGCCATGGCCCGGCCTGGTTCGTGCGCGGGCTCGCCCTGGAACGCCTCCAGCGGTTCGACGAGGCGGTAAACGCTTTTGACCGGTCCCTCGCAGCGGATCCCGACAGCCCCGATGCCTTCTACCACCAGGGGCTTGCGCTCCATGCCCTCGGCATGCACCACGAGGCCGTTGAGGTCTTCACCCGGGCGGCTGATCTCGATCCGGGATCGGCAGGGATCTGGTACCACGACGGGCTCGCGCTCCACACCCTGGGGAGGCTGGAAGAGGCGATCGCCGCCTTTGACCGGTCCCTCGCTCTCCAGCCAGCTGCACCGGATGCATGGTATTACCGGGGCATCGCCCTCTCTCCCCTCAGGCGGCATGCCGAGGCGCTGGAGTCCTTCGAGAAGGGCCTTGCCATCCAGGGGAGGGACGGGAGACTCTGGCACGGGAAAGGGGTCTCGCTCGCGGAACTGGGCAGGAACGAGGAGGCGGCCCAGGCGCTGGGTGTCGCGGTTGAGATCGATCCCGCTGACGAACGGGGCTGGTTCACGATGGGGATCTCCCTCCACCGGCTCGAACGGTATGCGGATTCCATCCCCGCCTTCGAGCGCGCTGTTGCCCTGGACCCGGCGAACCTGGAGGCATGGCTCCTCCTGGGTTTTGATCTCCATGAACTGGGCCGGAATGAGGAGGCCGCCAGTGCAGCCGACGGTGCACGGAAGACCGATCCCGGGAACCCCCGGGCATGGACTCTCCTCGGCATCGCCCAGAAGGATCTCGGCAGGTACGGGGAGGCCCTGGAGTCCCTGAACCATGTCATCGCCCTCTCCCCGAACGATTCCGAGGGCTGGTTCGAGAAGGGGATGGTCGAGGAGCACCTCGGGAGGGAGCAGGATGCCGTTGCCTCCCTCGCGAAGTCCCTCGAGCTGGAGCCCTCCCACCCGGGAGCGCTCTTTGAGAGCGGGAGGATCCTGTCCCGTGCGGGATCGCATGACGAGGCAATAGAGTACTTCAGGAGGCTGGTCCGGCTCGATCCTGCCAACGGTGAGGCATGGTACTGGATGGGAATGAGCCTCTCCCTTGTCGGGGACGCGGACGAGGCCCTGGAGGCGTTCGAGAAGACTCTGAAGCGCGATCCCAACCACGGACCCGCCTGGTACAACAAGGGATGCATCTTAAACAGCCTCGGCCGTCTTGAGGAGGCTGTCGCCGCCTTTGACCGGGCGCTCTCCATCGATCCGAATGATGCGCAGGCCTGGAACAACAAGGGGGGGACCCTTCTCGGTCTCGGGCGCTCCACGGAGGCCGCGGAGGCATTCCGGCATGTGGTGACCACGACCCCGGGCCATAGGCCGGCCTGGTACAATCTTGGCCTTGCAGAGATGGAGCTCGGGAACCATGCCCTGGCAGCCGAGGCCTTCGAGAAAGCTCTCGATATCGACCCGGCCTTCGTCGAGGGGTGGTACCAGCGGGGGGTAGCCCATGAGAAGCTCGGGCAGTATGCCGAGGCCGTCGGCTGCTATGACAGGGCCATCGCTCTCTCCCCCGACGACAGCCCGACATGGTTCCGCCGGGGGGTTACCCTCGCGGCGCTCGGGAAGAGGAGCGAAGCTATCGAGTCCCTGGAGCGGGCGGTCGCGCTCGACCCCGAGGATGCCGAGGGCTGGTTCCAGATGGGCCTCGTCTTCATGGGGAGAGAGACCTATGACCGGGCCCTCGAGTCCTTCACCCGGGCCCTCGAGCTCCGGCTGGAGGACGGGAGGGTCTGGAACGAGTGCGGCCTCGCCCTCGAGGGGCTGGAGCACCACGAGGATGCTCTCGCGGCGTTCCGGAGGTCAGTGGAGTTCGATCCGGCGAATACCGGGGCATGGTATCACCGCGGCCTCATGGAGGCCCGGCTCGATCGGCCCCGGGATGCCATCGCATCCTTTGACCAGTCCATCACCCGGGACGAGGGGCACGGACCATCCCACTACGGGAAGGGGATGGCGCTTCTTACTCTCGGAGAGCCTGAAGAGGCGGCCCGATCCCTCTCGCGGGCCATCGAGCTCGATCCCGATAATGCCGATGCCCGGTTCAGGAAGGGGATCGCCCTCGCAGCCACCGGGCGATACGAGGAGGCCATCTCTGCCTTCGACGATGTCCTCTCCCTCGACCCGTCCCATGGACTGGCATGGCTCGCGAAGGGGACCACCCTCGCGCACCTGGGGAGGTACGAGGGGGCGGTGGCAGCCTTTGACCGGGCCATCGACCTGGAACCCCTGAGCGTTCCTGTGCACATCTCGCTCGGGAAGGCCCTCATGAGCCTCGGGCGCCATGAGGAGGCGGTGAGGGCCTTCGAGCGGGGGCTCCTCATCAGCCCCCACCATGCCGGCCTCTGGATGCTCAAGGGGACCTGCGAGAAGGAGCTCGGGAAGTTCGCAAACGCCTCCGCATCCTTCGGGGAGGCCATCGGGCTCGAGCCCGGGAACCCCGAGCCATGGTACCACCTGGGCCTCACCCTCGAGAAGGCAGGCAGGCCCGAGGATGCCCTCAACGCCCTGGAGGGGTTCCTGACCCTGATCCCGGAGAGCCAGGAGGTCTGGATGAAGACAGGGGATCTCCTCACCACCCTTGGCCGCCATCCCGACGCAGTGGAGGCATTCGGGAAAGCGACCGGCCTCGCCCCCGAGAGGGCCCCCCCGTGGTCCCGGTACGGAGAGGCCCTCCTTGCCGTCTCGCGGTACAGGGATGCAACAGAGGCCTACAGCAGGTCCCTCTCTCTCGATCCCGCCGATCCCCGGGCATGGTTCCACCGCGGGCTTGCCCTGGCCGGGAGCGGTGATGAGAGCGGGGCGGTGGAGGCCTTCTCCCGCTCCCTCGAACTGGACGGGAAACAGGCAGACGCATGGAACGGCAGGGGAAGGAGCCTCGCACGGCTGGGCAGGACGGAGGAGGCGATCGCTGCCTTTGCCCGCGCCCTCGATCTTAACCCCGCCCTTACGGACGCCCGCCAGGGCCAGGGGGAGGCCCTTCTTGCTCTCGGGAGACACGAAGAGGCCGGGACGGCCCTCGAAGAGGTTCTCCGCAGCGAACCCGCGAATGCCGCCGCATGGCGGGGACTCTCCCGGGTGAAGAAAGCACTCCAGAAGCTCCCCGATGCGATGGTGGCCATCGAGAAAGCCCTCGAGATCGACGGTGGGGTCGCCTCCGCCTGGGCCGAGAAGGGTGCCCTCGAGGAAGCCCTCGGGGAGAACGCCCGTGCGGTGGAGGCCTTCAGGACCGCCCTCTCCCTCAATCCTGAGGAGCCGGAGCTCTGGTCAGGCCTGGGGAGGGCCGAGCTCTCCCTCCAGCATCACCGCGAGGCCGCCGAGGCCTTTGGCGAGAGCCTGCAGCGCTCCCCCGAGGACGCCCATGCATGGTTCCACTTCGGGGAGGTGCTCCTCCTCCTCGATCACCTCGAGGATGCCTACGATGCCTTCAGGAAGAGCGCCGATATCCGGCCGGACCTGGCCCGGTCCTGGCACTGCCAGGGCCTCGCCCTCACGCGGCTGGTCCGGATGAACGAGGCGATCGAGGCCTTCGATCGCGCCCTGGAGATAGACCCGCAGGATGCCGAGTCCTGGTTTGCACGGGGCATCGCCCTCTATGACCTCGGGGTGTACGAGGAATCGGTCGAGTCCTTCGAGAGGACCCTTGCCCTCCGCGGGGAGATGGGCGAGGCATGGTTCCGGATGGGGCTTGCCCACGAAGCCCGGTCGGACCATGCCGGGGCCGAGAGGGCTTTTGCCCGCTTGACCGAGCTCTCGCCCGGGAACGGGGACGCCCGTTACCACCGCGCCATCGCCCTCATGGCCCTCGGCAGGGATGCCGAGGCACTCGAGAGCCTTGAACAGGCACTGGAGATCGATCTGGATCATGTGGATGCATGGTACCGGAAGGGGCTCGTCCTCGCAGGACTGGATCGGATGGAGGAGGCGATACCGGCCTTTGACTCCGCCATCCGCATATCCCCCGAGCATGGCGGCGCATGGTTCCAGAAGGGGCTTGCCCATGAGTCCATCGGGAAGAAGGAGGAGGCGGCCGGATGTTACGAGATGGCCGTCAGGTTCGATCCAGGCCTCGGGCCGGGCTGGCTGCACCGCGGCGGGGTGCTCATCTCCCTCGGCAGGCTCGAGGAAGGGCTCGCTGCCCTTGACCATGCCCTTGCCGTCGACCCCGGGAACGGGGATGCCCTCCTCTCCCGGGCGGGGGTTCTCGCCGACCTCGGGAGGCCCGGGGAAGCCCTCGAGGCTTTCGACAGGGCCCTCGAGAAGAGCCCCGGGAACCAGGAAGCCTATGTCAGGAAGGGGCTCCTCCTCGTCTCCCTCTCCCGGCCCGAAGAGGCCCTGGGGGCCTTCCTCCAGGCTATCGATGTGGACGAGGCGAACGCCGGTGCCTGGTACCAGAAGGGGGTTGTCCTCGCAGGGTTGGGGAGGTTCGACGAGGCGGTGGAGGCGTACGAGAGGTCCCTCGCCCTGGACCCCGGGAACCCTGAAGGCCTCCTTTCGCGGGGGGTCACCCTCCTCTCGCTCGCGAGGATACCCGAAGCCATCTCCAGCCTCGAGAAGGCAGCAGCAATGGCAGGGGACGATGCAGGCACCTGGTTCAGCCTCGGTGCAGCCCAGCTCCGGGCAGGGAGGTTTGATGAAGCCTCCGCCTCCCTCGACCGGTCCCTGGCCATCGATCCCGAAAACCCGCTCGCATGGTGCCACCGGGGTGCAGCCCTCATCCACCTCGGCCGGCTGGAGGAATCCCTCTCTGCCTTCGGGAGATCTCTCGCCAGGGACGAGGGCCTTGAGGCGGCATGGTTCCACCTCGGGATCGCCCAGGAAGGTCTCACCCGGTATGAAGATGCCGTCGAGTCCTTCCGGAGGGCACTCAAGATCAATGCCCGGAACGGCGACGCGTGGTACCATGCAGGAGGGGCTCTCTACCATCTCGGCAGGACCGACGAAGCCCTCCGGGCCTTCGACCGTTCCACGAAGCTCAGCCCCCGGGACCCGAGGCCCCGGTACAACCAGGGGTGCATCCTCTCCGAGAGGGGTGAGTTCGCACCTGCGGTCGAGGCCTTCGATCGGGCACTGGAAGCCGATCCCCGTTTCGCGGCAGCCCTGAACAACCGCGGGAGCGCCCTCTTTGAGCTCGGCAGGTACGAGGAGGCGGAGTCCTCCTTTGAGCGGTCCCTCTCCATCGAACCCGGCAACCCCTCCACCTGGCACAACAAGGCCCTCATCCAGAAGCAGCGGGGGGCAAATGACCTCGCCCTGGAATCCCTCCTCCACGTGCTCGAACTCGACCCTGCTCATAATGGCGCACGGCACACCCAGGGAGCCATTCTCCACACCCTCGGGCGGAACGGGGAAGCTCTCGGTGCCTACGACCTGGCCATCGACCTGGATCCCACTATAGAGCATGTCTGGTACGAGAGGGGTGTCGTCCTGGAGGAGCTGGGCAGGCCCGATGAGGCGATCCAGTCCTTCGAGCGGGCTTGCGGGATCGACCCCGTTGACAGCCGCGCCTGGTACCGCATCGGGTCTCTCCTCGAGGTGCGGGGGCGCCACGGAGACGCTGGGGCTGCCCTGGAGAAGGCCCTCGGGATAGACCCGTCCAACACCGACGCGTGGTACCGGCTCGGGCTCACCCTGAGGGGCCCTGGGCACGAGGAGGAGGCTATCGCGGCCTTTGACCATGCCCTCTCGCTTGAGCCCCGCCACCAGGGCGCCTGGTACAACCGCGGGCTCGCCCTCTTCTCCCTCGCAAGGTTCGTGGAGTCCATCACCTCCTTTGAACGGGCCCTGGAGGTCGATCCAGCGGATGCAGGTGCCTGGCATAACCGGGGATATGCCTACATGGCCATCAGGAGCCATGCCGAGGCGCTCGCGTCCTTCGAGAAGGCCCTGGAGATAGACACGGAGAACCCGCTCTCCTTGACCTACCGTGGCCTCGCCCTCGAGATGCTCGGGAGAAAGGAGGAGGCCTTCCTCTCTTACCAGAAGGCCCTCGAGAGGGATCCCGAAAACAGGATCGCGCTTTCGAACCGGGCCTGGGCATTCCACGGGGAGAAGAAGCTCGACCTCGCCCTCGCGGACTTCGAGAAGATCCTGGCAAAGGATCCCGGGTATCCAGCCGCCTGGCTGGGGAAGGGCGCCGTCCTCGATGCACAGGGGAAGGCAGAAGAGGCCCTCAGGGCCTATGACCGGGCGGTGGAGACCGGCCCCGGCGATGCCCAGGCGTGGAACAGCCGGGGCGGGCTCCTCTACCGTATGGGGAGGATCCCTGAGGCTATCCATTCCTTCGAGACCGCCGTCGAGCTCGACCCCCTCCTTGAGGGGGCATGGTACAACCTGGCAGCGGTCAAGGGCGGCCAGGGCAGACACGAGGAAGCCCTCCTTGCGGTCGAGAAGGCCCTCCAGATCAACCCGGACGATGCACTTGCCTGGAACAACAAGGGAGGGGCCCTCTTCCAGCTGGGCAGGTACGAGGAAGCGCTCTCCTGCTTCGAGCGGGCCATCGCCCTCAACCCCGGGTATGCCTCACCATGGATGAACAAGGGTTCCTGCCTGGAGAAGCTCAAGCGAAAACGCGAGGCAAAGGCGGCCTTGAAGAAGGCAAAGGAGCTGGATCCTTCGCTGGGTGAGGACTCGTGAAACTCAAGAGGAAGCGGAAACAGAAGGCGGCCTTGAGAAAGGCAAAGGAGCTCGATCCCTCCCTGGGGGAGCGCTTGTGAAACTCAACGGGAAGTGGAAACAGAAGGCGGCCTTGAGAAAGGCGAAGGAGCTGGATCCCTCGCTGGGTGAGCACTCGTGAAACTCAACGGGAAGTGGAAACAAAAGGCGGCCTTGAGAAAGGCGAAG
>CAZKEV010000005.1:19530-74385 GCA_964551875.1 uncultured Methanomicrobiales archaeon
GAAACAAAAGGCGGCCTTGAGAAAGGCGAAGGAGCTGGATCCCTCGCTGGGTGAGGACTCGTGAAACTCAACGGGAAGTGGAAACAAAAGGCGGCCTTGAGAAAGGCGAAGGAGCTGGATCCCTCGCTGGGTGAGGACTCGTGAAACTCAACGGGAAGTGGAAACAAAAGGCGGCCTTGAGAAAGGCGAAGGAGCTGGATCCCTCGCTGGGTGAGCACTCGTGAAACTCAACGGGAAGTGGAAACAGAAGGCGGCCTTGAGAAAGGCGAAGGAGCTGGATCCCTCGCTGGGTGAGCCCGATGGGAAGCGGTGATGCCCGGGGGGCGCGGGGGGCGATAGACGGAGAAGAGAGTCCCACCGCCCCCGTTCACCGGCCGTATATCATCGTGAACATGGCGATGAGCGCCGACGGGAAGATTTCGTCCGTCGACAGGAGGCAGGTGAGGATCAGCGGGACGGATGACCGCGCGAGGGTTGACCTCCTGAAGGCCGCGAGCGACGCGGTGATGGTCGGGATAGGTACAGTCCTTGCCGACAACCCGTCCCTCACCGTGAAGTCCGCGGATCTCCAGAAGGAGCGGGTCATGGAAGGAAAGGCAGAAAATCCGGTGAGGGTCATCATCGACAGCCAGGGCAGAACGCCCCTCACCGCAGACGTCCTCCACAAGGGTGGCGGCGAGCGGATCATCGCAGTATCAGGGAAGGCTGGTAAGGATGCACCCGAACGGTACCGCGGCCTTGCCACGGTCATCGTCGCCGGCGAGGAGGAGGTGGACCTGCCCCTGCTCATGGCCCGGCTCCATGACATGGGGATAGAGAGGCTCATGGTGGAGGGCGGGGGGACCCTCATCGCATCCCTCTTTCGCCACGGGCTCGTGGACGAGTTCTTCACCTTGGTCGGTAACCTCATCATCGGGGGGAAGGACGCCCCTACCCCCGTGGATGGCAGGGGCTTTCTCAATGACAACGAATTTGTGAGGCTGAGTCTCATGGATGTGGGAGAGGTTGGGGAAGGGGTGCTCCTGCGGTGGCGGGTGGAAAAGCGCCGGTAGACCGGCGTGCTCTCGTGGATCTGGCGGTGGTCCTTGTCTGCTATACCGGGGTAGCCGCGCTGATCGCCGTCCTCATGTACCTGGTGAGCGGGAGCGGCTCCGCCTGGCTCACCTTCGATGCCGACCGGTTCCATGCGATGGCCGAGGTGATCATCGGGGGCTTCAAGCCCTACATCGACTTCGTGGACCCGAAACCGCCCCTCCTCTTCTTCATGGTCTCCCTGATGGACCTCATCGCCCCCGCGGGAAGCGTGGACATCCTCGTGATGTCCGGCGTGAATGTCCTCTGTGCCATCCTCATCTACTGGATCGGGAGAAACGACTACGGGAACATCTCCGGCTTCTCGGCCGGCCTCCTGTTCCTCGTGGCCGCAGTCTTTGTCCAGGGCTACTTCCTCTTCTCCGAGCAGTTCGCGGTCCTCTTCCTCATCCTCGCGTTCATGCTCGGGCGGAAGGACCATTTTGCAGCGAGCGGCCTCTGCCTCGGCCTGGCCATGGGATTCAAGCAGTACGCGTTCCTCGCCATCCCGCCCCTCCTCTTCCTCGCCCGGGTGAAGGGGAGCCGCAGGTTCCTCGGCTACGTCGAGTTCATCGTCCCTGCCATCGGCGTCTTCTTCTGCCTCTTCGGGGCCCTGTACCTCTACTACGGGCCCGAGGCAACGGGGAGCGCGATCAACTGGACCTTCGGCATCGCCCCCTCCTATGTCTCGGGCCGGCTCGTCGAGGTCCCGGCCTACCAGCCAAACAACGTCCTCGCCTTCACCGCGAACCTCCTCGGCTCGGTCATGATGGTCCTCCCCACCCTCCTCTTTGCGATGACGAGCATCTGGAGGAGGGGGCTACGCACCGATGATGAATATGCCTTCGGGCTCTTCATCATCTTCTTCCTGGGGACACTCCTCATCCGCCAGTACCTCCACTACTGGATCCTCATGCTCCCCTTCCTCGTCCTCCTCGCGTGCCGGGAGTTTGCCGTCGGGTCAGCCAGGGAATCCGATGAGAGCCCTGAGGGATCCGTCCTCCAGCGTTTCGCCGGGTTCGCCCGGGAGGTCGGATCCTCCCCTGAACCCCGGAGCGGGGAAGAGGGCCCGGAATCCCCGGCCGGAAGGATTGTCTTCTCGGCACCGGTCACCGGATCCCCCTCTGTCCATGGGGGCCTCATGGTCACCGGTGGCCTCATACCCTACAGGCGGGATGGCCAGGAGCCCGGGAACCGCGGTGAAGGTGGATCGGCACCAGGCCCCGAGAAGAAAGAGGAATAGATCACCCTTGAAAATGCAGATACAGCCGGCAGGCACCGGAGCGGGGGAAAAAAGGGGGGCCGGAGCCGGTTACGGCCTCGTCTGCTGGGCGTAGATCTGGTCGATGATCTTGTAGGGGATCCCGTTTATCGTCACCGTTACCTGGATCCGGTCGCGGTTGGAACCGTTGAAGCTCACCGAGCTTCCCGCAATGATGGACCCCGACTCCGGGCGCGTGATGGACTTTGTCTCCGATGAGCAGTCCTCACGGGTGATCGTTGCATCGACGCGGGAGGTGAGGAGCTGTCCCTTTCCTCCCTGGAAGATGACCGTGATCTGCTTGTTCAGCGTGACAGGATCCCGGATCACATCCACCCCGACCATGAGTTGGGGATCCACGGTTACCGTCGGGCCGGGTTCGATACAGTTCGCCGGGGTGACCGGTGGGATCTCAGGGGTCGTAATCGGCTGTGTCACGGTCACCCCAGGCGTCGGGGTTGGGGTCGGGCCCGGCCCGGTCCCTGCGCAGCCTGCGCCGAGGGCGGCCGCGAGAACCATGAGCAGGGGAATGATAGCTATCCTCCAGTGCATAGGCCAAGGTTGCGACTCTGGATACTTGAGGGTTGTGTTCCACCACAAATCCGTTATACAGGAAGATCTGCGGGAAAGGGGGGGATGCATCGACCGGAGCCGGCGTCCGGGCGCTGAGAGGGATCGCTGTGGCAGGGAGAGTATTCCAATCCATTTCGAAACTCATTTAAAAGGGAGAAAGAAAACGTGTTCGTATGAACTTAAGGCGACCAAATGCGAATGAGGCCCTGGGGACCTCGAACCGGTCACGGAACGTAACTCCCATGTCCGGTATCTGCACCCGCTGCCTCGACGGCTGCAAGGGGATGTGCGACATCTGGCTCTCCAGCTTCCGCGGGCGCGAGGTGCTCTACCCCGGGCCCTTCGGGGAGATGACCGCAGGGGCAGACAAGGATTATCCCATCGATTACTCCCACATCAACATCCAGGGGTACGCCCAGGGAGCAAAGGGGCTGCCCGAGGGGACGGAGATCGGCCCTGACTCGGCCGTCTTTTACTCCGTGGACACCGAGACCTCCTATGGCTGGGACAAGAAGGTGAAGCTCCGGGTCCCCATTTTCACGGGCGCCCTCGGGTCAACCGAGATTGCACGGAAGAACTGGGAGCACTTCGCGATCGGCGCGGCCATCTCGGGTATCACCATCGTCTGCGGCGAGAACGTCTGCGGTGTTGACCCGGATCTGGTGCTCGATGCCAAGGGCAAGGTCAAGAAGTCCCCGGAGATGGACCGGAGGATCGAGACCTACAAGAAGTTCCACGAGGGATACGGCGAGATCCTCGTCCAGATGAACGTCGAGGACACGCGCCTCGGGACGGCCGAGTACGTCTCCTCCAGGCACAACCTGGACACCATCGAGCTCAAGTGGGGCCAGGGGGCAAAGTGCATCGGCGGGGAGATCAAGGTGAAGACCCTCGAGCGGGCCCTGGAACTCAAGAAGAGGGGCTACATCGTGCTCCCTGACCCGACCCTGCCCGAGGTCCAGAAAGGCTTCAAGAGCGGCTCCTTCAAGGAGTTCGAGCGCCACTCGCGGCTGGGATTTGTCTCCGGCGACGGGCTCCTGGAGGAGGTGGACCGGCTCCGCGACGTCGGCTTCTCCCGGGTGACCTTAAAGACCGGCGCCTACTCCGCTGTAGAGCTCGCCATGGCCATGAGGTTCGGGTCCGAGGCGAAGATTGACCTCCTCACCATCGACGGTGCACCCGGCGGGACCGGGATGAGCCCGTGGCCCATGATGAACGAGTGGGGTATCCCGACCTTCTATCTCCAGTGTCTGGCAATTGAGTACGCGGACAAGCTCGCAAAGAAGGGGAAGAGGGTCCCGGACATCGCCATGGCCGGCGGGTTCTCCTCCGAGGACGGGGTCTTCAAGGCCCTCGCCATGGGAAGCCCCTTTGTGAAAGCGGTCTGCATGGGACGCGGCCTTATGATCCCCGGCATGGTCGGGAAGAACATCGGAGTCTGGCTGAAGGAGGGGAACCTCCCCAACACGGTCTCCAAGTACGGGAAGTCCCTGGAGGAGATCTTCATCTCCTACGAGGACATCCGCGCCAAGTACGGCGCACGGATGCAGGAGATCCCCACGGGCGCCATCGGGATCTGGACCTATGCCCAGCGGTTCAAGGTAGGCCTCCAGCAGCTGATGGCAGGGTCCCGCAACTTCACCATCCCGTCCATCACGCGGAAGGATGTCATGGCCCTCACCGAAGAGGCCTCCCGGATCTCGGGCATCCCCTACGTCATGGAGGCCTACCGGGACGAGGCAGAGGCCATCCTGGAGTCATAACCCCCATTCCAGCCCCATTCTTTTCTCCCGTTTTTTCAGGGACCCACCTCACCATTCAGCTTGCAGACGGACATGGGCTCACCGGATCATTCTCTCCAGGAGGAACGGTATATCGCGAAAAAGACGGGAAAGATTAGTGCAATTCTGAAATGTAAGGAGGATACATCAAAGATTGAGATCTGCTTCCTGGTGAGGGAATCGCGCAGAGTTGCCCGTTAGCAGTGGTCCTGCTGCCCCCGTGGCCTGTTAGTTCCCCGGTCTTTCTCCGCGCAGACGCTTCTGCAGGGGACGCTCCTGCTGAATCGGGCGCGGTCACCGCGGGGGCAGCTCCATGGAGTGAGCCCCAATCACTCCAGGGAAATAGCGGAAATTCGGTATATTCGGATGCGGAGGTGGTTGGGATTCTCTTTGAAATGCCAGCCGGAAGGACGTGATAGACGTGCTGGAGGAGTTGAAGAACGCAGGGAGCACCACAGGCGACGACCAGCATCTGCGTGAGGAGGACAGGATGAACCATGCCCGTGGTGCCCACGGCTGCGACCAGTGCGGAGATGGCGAGGGGAAGATATGTTGCGGAGATGATAGATCGGAGGTTCTCGAGAGCACCGTTTCTCCCCGCCACCGGGATGAGAGGCTGCTTCGCGCCGGGGGACCATCCACCGGGCTCCCCTGGTGCGCTTTGAACCCGTCCGGATCCCCGATATGCCCCGTGAGCGCGAGATTCGCCCAACATCCCGGTACTCTCCTTCACACCCAGGGTGCGTGCTGCGGCAGGCACCGGGTCATGAGCTCAGGACTCAGGACCGGTGTCAGTGGCAACACTGCCACCGCTGGCACATGCTACTACATCATTATTGTATATTAATATTCCGATTTTTAATTCCAATGAAAAAGTTATCTTTCTATGAAAATTCTTGATATTCAAACTTATATCAAATAGAAATATCTATATACTGATATTCCACCATGAAACAACGCGACCGTATTTTCGGACCCCTTTATTCAAAATAAAGGCCAGGAGCACGTCTTTACCCCAATCGGGATCAGGGCCGATCCATTCTCTGAGGCCTGCCAGGCCGGGCCTAACAATACCGCTCCACCGGCCTCAGCGGTACCCTTATCTGCCGGGGACGAATGCATATACGGAGAGATTTCATGCCGGAGTACTCCATCCTCATCGGGGGAAAAGCGGGCGAAGGGCTGAATAAAGCAGGGATCATCATCGCGCGGATCATGAACGGCCTCGGGTACCGGGTCTTCATGTACTACGACTACCCGTCCCTCATCAGGGGCGGGCATAACTTCTCCATCATCCGGGCTGCACCTCACAGGATTTACTCCCATCGGGGCGGGGTGGATTTCCTCCTTGCCATGAACCGGGAGACCCTGGATCTCCATGCGCACCGGAGAGGTGCAGGGACGGTGGCCATCTTCAACTCGGACGCGGTGAAGGCCGACGGAATAGGCCTCCCGCTCTCCCGGATTGTAAAGGAGGAGGGCGCACCCGAGATCGCCCGGAACACGGGCATCATCGCGGGGTTCTGCGGGGCCTCCGGGATCCCGTGGGAGGTGCTCGAAGGCACCCTCAGGAGAGAGATCCCGAGAGGCCTCGAGAGCAACCTCGCGATCGCACGGAGGGCGTTCTCCGCGGTGGAACCCGTCCCTGCCGCCCGGATAGCCACCCTTCCCCGGACTGAGAAGATCCTCCCCGTCCTTACGGGGAACGAGGCTGCAGGGCTCGGCCTCCTCGCGGGCGGGCTCCAGGCTTACGTGGCATACCCGATGACCCCTACCTCGAACCTCCTCCACTTCCTCGCAGGGATTCCGGCGGACCTTGAACTCACCGTTGTCCACCCGGAGAACGAGATCGGGGTGATGCTCATGGCCCTCGGGTTCGCATACGCCGGGAAGAAGGTGGCGGTCGGCACCTCCGGCGGGGGTTTCTGCCTCATGACCGAGGGGTTCTCCCTCTCGGGGATGTCCGAGATCCCCGTTGTGGTCATCCTCGGGCAGAGGCCGGGGCCCTCGACCGGCCTCCCCACCTACTCGTGCCAGACCGAGCTCCACTTTGCAGTGAACGCGGGACAGGGGGAGTTCGTCCGGTTCATCGTCGCTCCGGGGGACCTGGAGGAGACCTATTTCTGGGCTTCCGCCGCCCTCTCCCTCTCCTGGAAATTCCAGATCCCGTCTATCCTTCTCTATGACAAGAACCTGGCCGAGCATGGATACAACTTCGATATCGACTCCGTTCCCCCCCTCCCGGAGATGCCTGCAATGGCCTGGGACGGGAGCACCCCCTACCGCAGGTATGCCATGACCGATTCGGGTGTGTCACCCCTTGCCTTCCCGTCTGCACGGGGAGCGGTAGTGAAGGTGAACGGGTATGCACACGACGAGGCCGGGATCACCACCGAGGATGCGGGGATGGTGACCCGGATGCAGGAGAAGATCCTCAGGAAGGGGGAGGGCCTTGCACAGGATCTCGACGTGATGCAGACCGTCACGGTCACCGGGGCAAAGGGGGCCGGGGATATCCTGCTCACCTGGGGTTCCACCGCCGGGGTCTGCCGCGAGGTGGGCGACGTCCTGGGGCTCAGGGTCGTCCAGCCGGTCGTTCTCAACCCCTTCCCCGCAAAGAAGGTCCGCGAGGCCCTGGAAGGGTCCCGCCGGACCATCACCGTGGAGCAGAACGCGACCGGGCAGCTCGAGAAACTCCTCGCCCTCCATTCCATCCGGCCCGACGGGAGGATCCTGAAGTACGACGGGAGGCCCTTTGCCCTGGATGAGCTCGAGGCCCGGGTGCGGGAGGTGCTCCCATGAACGACCGGCAGCTTATCACCGATGCCCGGAATACCTGGTGCCCGGGGTGCGGGAACTTCGTCATCCAGCATGCGTTGAAGGCGGTGCTCCAGGACCTGGAGAAGGAGGGCACATCCCTCGATGATGTCGTCCTTGTCACGGGGATCGGGTGCCATGCGAAGATGGCTGATTACCTGAATATCAACTCCTTCTACTCCATCCACGGGCGGGTCCTTCCTGTTGCCACCGCCATCAAGCTCGCGAACCCCCATCTCACCGTCATCGGGTGCGCAGGCGACGGGGATGCCTATGCCGAGGGGCTCGACCACCTCATCTTCGCTGCAAAAAGGAACGTCGATATCAACCTCTTCATCCACAACAACAGGGTCTACGGGCTGACCACCGGCCAGTACACCCCCACCTCGCCCCTCGGGTTCAAGGGGAAGTCAACCCCCTCAGGTACACTGGAGTACCCCTTAAACCCGCTCGAGCTCATGTTCGCGAGCGGTGCGAGTTATATCGCGAGGGGCTATACCCGCAACCAGCCGCTCCTCAAAAAGACCATGGCAGAGGCGGTCCGGCACCGGGGCTTCTCCTTCGTCGACATCCTCCAGATCTGCGCCACCTATTTCGATATCCACGATGTCTATGACAAGTATGTGTACGAGCTCTCGGGCCATGACCCCCGCAACCCCGCGAAGGCCATGGAACGGATCCTCGAGTGGGATTACAACAACCCGGCGCCGATTGCCCTCGGGACCTTCTTTGAGAGAGATATCCCCACCTTCGAGGGAAGGTTCCCCAGGCAGCCCGCTATTCCAACGGACCGGATGAGGAAGATCCGGGGACTCCTCGATGGCTACCGGTAAGACCCTGGAAGGGGGCCCCCGCCCCCCCTTCAATATCCATCTCCACGCACATTCAAGGTATATATGGATCCTCCGCCTACAGGGATGGGAGGAAAAACCATGATCAAGGACAACGTTCGGGATGCCATCAACGCCCAGATGAACCGTGAATTCTTCTCATCCTACCTGTACCTCGCCATGGCAGGTTACTTCGAATCGGTGAACCTGAGGGGTTTTGCGAAATGGATGCAGGTGCATGCGCAGGAAGAGTACGCCCATGGGATGAAGTTCTACAGCTACCTCGTCGACCAGGGTGCCCGGGTCTCCCTCGCCGCCATCGAGGCCCCGTCCCACGAGTGGGCAAACCCCCTCGCGGCATTCGAGCAGGTCCTCGGCCACGAGCAGAAGGTCACCGGGAGGATCCATGACCTGATGGAACTCGCGATGTCGGAGATGGACCATGCAACAGCCGGCATGCTCCAGTGGTTTGTTTCGGAGCAGGTCGAGGAAGAGGCCAATGCCACCGAGATCGTCTTCAAGATGAAACTCGCATCGGCCGAGAAGGGGGCGGTCCTCCTCTATCTCCTGGACCGCGAGCTCGGGAAACGGGGGAAGAGCTCGTAACCAGGGTTCAGCCCCCCAATCCCCTGTTATATCCATCCCCGGCTGTCAGGAGCCGCCGGCCGGGTTCAAGTTACCTGATACGCATGGATCTCGTCACCATCCTCCTGATCTCCCTCACCCTTGGCCTTGACTGCTTCGCGGTCGCCCTCGCGGCCGGTATCGAGAGCGGCACCCGGGGGTTGAGGAATGCCGCACGGATCGCCCTCGCCTTCGGATCCTTCCAGGCCGGCATGCCGTTCCTCGGGTGGCTCGCCGGCCGCTCGGTCCTTGACCTCATCTCCGGCTATGATCACTGGCTCGCCTTTGCCCTCCTCTCCATCGTGGGACTGCGGATGATCCGGGAAGGGGCATCCCCTTCCTCCGGGGAGTCCCCCCTCTCCCTCGATACAGCCTCCCTCCTCGTCCTCTCGGTGGCCACCTCCATCGATGCTCTCGCCGTGGGGGTCTCACTCGCCTTCGTCCAGGCCGGTATCCTCATCCCGTGTCTCATTATCGGGCTCTCCACCTTTGCCATATCGTTCTTCGGCGCATTCATCGGGGGAGCCGCGGCCCGGAGATGGGGAGAGGCGGTGGAGGTCGCGGGCGGCATCGTCCTCATCGGCATCGGGGTACGGATCCTGATCGAGCATATGTCCGGGTAAAGGGACGGCCCTGGCGACCACCCCCTGGATCACCTTTATTATATGCTCTGTACAGTATCTTCTGCCTTCAAAGGAGGAACAGGATATGGCTAAAGTCACACGCGAGATGGTGGAGAAGACCGGTGTGGATGTCGACCACCTTGTCGGACTTCTCGTCAAGAATGCTGCGGCAGAGCTCACGACCTTCTACTATTACACCATCCTCAGGCTGAACCTGATCGGCCTCGATGGTGAAGGGATCAAGGAGATCGCGGAAGCGGCAAGGATCGAGGACAGGAATCACTTCGAGGCCCTCGTGCCCCGCATCTATGAGCTCGGCGGGAAGCTCCCCGAGAGCATGGTCGACTTCCACAACCTGTCTGGATGTCCACCGGCAAAACTCCCGGCTGACCCCAGGGACATCACGGCAATGCTGACCGTCCTTGTCGAGGCGGAGCGGTGCGCGGTGCGGCAGTACACCCATGTCTGCAACCTCACGGCAGGCAAGGACCACCGCACCTATGACCTCTCCCTCTCGATCCTCAACGAGGAGATCGAGCACGAGTCCTGGTTCTCGGAGTTCCTCGGCGAGGGACCCTCCGGCCATTTCATGCGCCGCGGGGAGACCTCGCCCTTTGTCTCGAAGTTCCTCAGGTGAGGGAGGAACCCTGATGATCCTTTTTTTCATATTTCGACAGCCTTTGCGATCCCTTTAAGGATACCCTCATAAGGCAGGATGCAGTACACCATCTCCGGGCATTTATAGATACGGGATGGACCAGGTCGCGATGCGATGTTTGAGTTTTTTCTCAACCAGAACCCCGTGGTGCAGGCCCTGATTGCCGGCTGTTTCACCTGGGGTATCACCGCGCTCGGGGCGTCGGCGGTCTTCCTCACCCGGACCGTCAACCAGCGGATGCTTGCAGGAATGATGGGTTTTGCGGCTGGCGTGATGATTGCCGCGAGCTTCTGGTCCCTCATCGTCCCTGCGCTCGGGCTCGCAGAAGCAACGGGGGCTATCCCCTGGATACCCGTGGCCGCGGGATTCGCCCTCGGCTGGGGCTTTCTCCTCGTCCTCCACCTGATCCTCCCCCACCTCCACATCGGGTTTCCCGGCGAGAAGAGGGAGGGGCCGAGATCCTCCCTCCAGAGGACAACCCTCCTCGTCCTCGCCATCACCCTCCACAACATACCCGAGGGGCTCGCCATAGGGGTCGCCTTCGGGGCAGTTGCAGTGGGCATCCCCACAGCGGCGCTCACCGGGGCCATTGCCCTCAGTATCGGCATCGGCATCCAGAACTTCCCCGAAGGGTTCGCGATCTCGATGCCGCTCCGCGGTGAGGGCATGTCGCGCCTCCGGGGATTCTGGTACGGCCAGCTCTCGGCGGTGGTCGAACCCGTCGCGGCCGTAGCCGGGGCGGCCGCGGTGATCCTTGTACGCCCGATCCTCCCCTATGCCCTTGCGTTCGCCGCCGGTGCGATGATCTTTGTCGTGATCGAGGAGGTGATCCCCGGGTCCCAGGCAGAGGGGTACGAGGTGGCGTCCACCACGGGCTTCCTCATCGGCTTCCTCGTCATGATGATACTCGATGTCGCCCTCGGCTGAACCATACCTACACGGTACGACATACCCGGATACTCAGTTCTTCCGGCCTGTCCCACCCTCCTCAATCCGCGCCTTCTCTCCCGGAACGGAGCCATGCCGGTGGCAGGGTAAAAAAAGAGTTATGGATTGGCCGGCTCGAAGAGGTGTTTCCAGACGAGGGCCGCAAGGATCCCGCCGACGACGGGGGCCACGATGAAGAGCCAGAGCTGAGTAAGGGCTGTTCCTCCGACAAAGACTGCCGGGCCGAGGCTCCTGGCAGGGTTCACCGATGTGCCGGTGATGGGGATTCCGACGATATGCACCATGCCGAGGGCAAATCCTATGGCGAGGCCAGCGAACCCCTTCGGGGCATCCTTCGAGAGGGATCCAAAGATCACGAAGATGAACAGGGCTGTGAGGAGGACCTCTCCAAGGGCACAGGCGAGGAGGGAGTAGCCTCCCGGCGATGCAATTTCATACCCGTTCTGCCCGAGGCCGTTCGCCGCGAGGGAATATCCCGCCTGGCCAGAGGCGATGACCAGAAGGAGCCCGGCCGCGATGATGGCCCCGATGCACTGGGCGACGATATAGCCGGCGGCATCCTTCATGCTCATCTTCCCTGCGACGAGCATGGCAATACTCACCGCCGGGTTGACGTGGCAGCCCGAGATGGAGCCGATGGCATAGACCATCGTGAGGAGCACGAGGCCGAAGGCGAGGGCGATCCCCAGGAAGCCGATCTGCTTCCCTGCGATCACCGCGCTCCCGCACCCGATAAAGACGAGTATTGCGGTGCCGAGCATTTCTGCTGCGAACTTCTTCATCTCTCTCACCAGCAGGAGATACACAGTACACATCCATTTATGCCTTTCGGACCGGCCGGGGAGAAAAAACCCCTTCAGGGATCGACCCTTTTTTAGTCCATCGTCTCCCGGAACCGCTTCACCACCCCGGTGATGAGGTAGACCCCCCGGTTCATCCTCCGGAAGGTGAAGGGCGCCCCTGCAAGCTCCCTCATGAGTCCCTTCGGGCTGTCGAAGGGGGGCACCTCCATCCAGACCCTGCCGAGCTCCATGGTCATGTGGGCATCCGACCCTGCCGTGAAGGGTATCCCCAGGTCGCAGGCAAAGACGACCGCGAGCCGGTCCTCGGCATCCGAGAGGCTCCGGGCATTGTGCCCCTCGATCAGGTCGATGCGGTCCACGAGCGCGTTCCTTGCCTCAGGCCTGAGCACCTTCCCCCTGTGGGTGCAGAAGGGATGGGGGACGAGGGTGAGCCCGCCCTGGCCGTGGATGAGATCGAGGGTCTCGGCAGCAGGAAGCCCTGGCGGGATCTCCTCGGTGAGGAAGAGCCCGATGATCTCCCCCTCCCGGGTGGTGATCTCCTCGGCGAGGAGAAGGGGGAGATCCGGGTCCTCTGCATGAATCGCCCTCATCACCCGGTTCGAACCCTCCAGGGTGTCATGGTCGCAGACGACGGGGATGATCCCCGTCTTCCGCCAGCTCTGGAAGATCGTCTTCGTCGGCATTATCGAGTCCCTTGAATACGACGAATGCACGTGCATATCGATGCGCAGGAGGCCGTCCTGTGATTCAGAAGTGATATTATGCGATCTCGCCCTCTGCTGCATCTGGTGAGACTACCCCGGGTATCCTCTATAAGATACGTGGGTTTCGGGGGATATACCTGTTTCGGGGCGAAGCGGGTTCGGGTTATAGCCTACTCCAAAGTATAATACATTACATTCATTCTCAATGCGAATCTTTTTTATTTGAGTAGACAGATTGATACTTGCCGTGAGTAAGGCCTTCCCGAAAAGGATGAGGCTACCTTGAGGTAGATGGGACGAAGTAGGGAAGGGTTCACAGCTCATTTCTGGGGTCCTTGAAAGTAATCGAATCTCCTGATAATATTCCTCTCAATAAGACGATAGCATGAATTATCACCTGTCCGATACAGGCGGTTCACGGCCCCTGCAACAAAATCTGCTGCCTGAATGCAGGGTTCACCCCGGGAATCGCAGTGCCGGACCTCGAGCGAGATATTTCTCAATCCCTCCAGGGGATTCTTCTCAATGATCTTGTAAACGACGTACTGGTCAAAGGCATCCCTCTGGATTCCACTCATCGATTTATCGACAATTATGTTCACCTCGCCTTGCGCCCCATAATACGATACCATATGTGCGATCAGTGAACCCATCAGGTAATTATACACAATATAAGGTTTGTCCCGTAATTCCGGATATAACTCCTTCTTTCGCAAGACTGAATACACGATGTCAAGATCGCACCGTGCAAGGCACTCCAGAATCCTGCGTTTCAGGGTTCCGCTCGTATTATTAAACTTGAACTCGGGAAGATCCCGCAATTTCTTCTTCAATCGTGACCTGCGAACCCGTGAGAAACATCTTGTGACGCAAAGAGGATCCCTGACCACCACAGCTGCGATGACAAAATAGTCTGATGATCTTGTGCCGAGCCCGATATCGCCCGATTCATCGATATAAATATCCATTCCTGATTATACTTGGCGCAGTGACGCTTTATATCGGTTATTGTCAGGAAAAACGAGGATTGCTCCTTTCCCTATTTCTCCTTTGTCCCTTCTTCGACAATTTTGATCTCCTCCTCCGTCAGTCCGTAGAGCTCGTACACCAGATCATCGATCTGCCGGTCCGTCGCCTCAATCTGCCGCTGGATCACCGTCTTCTCGTGCTCCAGCGTGGTTTCGCCCAATCGCTTGTGCAGGTCGAGTATCTGCGTGACGAGCGTCACCATGCGGTTGTGGCGGGCGGCGTCGGCGGGAATTTGAGGAGCTGGCGTTATTTTTATCAAAAGAGACTATTTAGGGTAAAATATGAGGAAACCGAGAGTTCAGCACGGAGCAACTGACCCGGGCGTATACCGACGAATATCCACCTGGGCTCCCCCGGCCGCCATCCGTTCCGCAGTCGAGAGGAGATCCTTCGCGACCTTTTCGTCCACGTACTCCTCCCCGCAGTTCATACAGACCTGGGCCGGGACATCCTTGATGACGAGCGTCACCCCATCGCGGTCAAAGGTGATGGTGGCCTTTCCCTCTGCCGTCTCCCCCATTTTGCAGATGACGCACTTCATTCTCTCTTCCACCGTTATTTTTCCGCCCCCATTCCAAATATGGTACTCCGAATATGGTGCAGACAGCCCATTCTCCTGACAGGAAACTATCAGGATATCTTCTGCATCTCCCGGATCTCTCGGGCTATCTCATCCAGATCCTTTTTGAGCCACCGGTTTCTTTCCAGGGTATAATTCCCGCTTCCCCCTCCAAACATCTGGAGAAATCTGATCATGTCCACGGGCCCCAGGGTATTCAGGAGGGCCTTGATACCTTCGTCGTGGATCTCATGGAGCGTTTTTGTCTTCATTCGAGGTCACCTCCAGGAACCAGTCTACCGGGTTGAACACCTCAATATGTATGGTATGTCCCTTTCGATGCATAATCCTTACCAGAGTGTCATCCGTCGTAAGGATCACCGCCCCGGCCCGTTCCGCACAGGCAACATGGACCGCATCCATCGCACGCAAGCCCCATCCGGTGAAAAGGCGTGCCCGCTCGATAATCTCTTCATCGACATTCACCGTTGCCCGGGCGATCCGTGCAAGGTATTCCACCTGGATCCTTCGTGCCTCGTCCGGGATCTGGCGAATCTCGTAGTCGATGGCACCGCTCCCCACGAGTTCCCACGCATCCAGACAGCGGATGAGGATCGCAATGACCGCCTCGGTTTCGAGATGGATCCTGGGAACCTGCTGGTCATCGAAGGGCTTTTGAGGCAGCATACATCGAGGTACAACCTCGTTGGACTCACCGTGCTGTCGCCTCCTCCACGATCTTCCTCTCCTCCTGCGTCAGCCCATACAGATCGTACACCAGATCATCAATCTGCCGGTCCGTAGCCTCGATCTGCCGCTGGATCACCGTCTTCTCGTGCTCCAGCGGTGTGTCGTGCAGCCGCTTGTGGAGGTCAAGCATCTGGGTGACGAGCGCCACCATGCGGTCGTGGCGGGTGGCGTCGGCGGGGTCGTCGAAGTCGGGGACGTAGATGGGGATTTTACCTAAATAAGAAAATATCAATTGGTAACCGTTCTGAATTTGTGTGCAAGAATTAGCAATCAAAAACCAACCTACCTTCGAGTTTAAAATACCCAATAAATAGAGATCTTTTCTTGGAATAATCCAGATCGCATTATTTGGGTAATATATTCCGTCATTGTCGAAGGTAAATACTGGTTTCACTTGAAAAACTAAATACATTATTTTGGGTTTTTCAAACTCAGATAAACTATGTGATCCATAGCGTTGAAGAGCATACCATTCATATCTAATTCCGATTTCAGATTTATTTCTATTCATCAATTCATCTTTAAATTGTAAAAGATGCTTAAATATTGCAGGATATTGCCTCTTGAATTCATTTTCAGCCTCCCTTGAGGCTCCTTTAATTGAATCATTTTTATCCAAAGGAAAATGCCAGGGGATATACAATAAATAACGATCCGATTTGATAGGGCAGTAACGCTCGATATCACGACCAAATAAGAATGGTTTGATAATTTCCGCACTGTTCGGATCTTCTTGAATTAATTGGGCTTTGGTTTTTCCATCGATCACAAAGGCCTTGTTCAGACCGGTTTTAATCCCATAATAGATCCGCCCCATTACGTAATCCTTGAGCGGCGTACCCTTTTCCTTCACTTTCCTCAACAGATCCCCGGTCCTTCGGTCAGCGAGTGTCCACCCGCCATCATCGAAAAGGGATGGGTCCACCATATGGTGATGTCCGGCGAAATATGCCTCAAGGCTCGTGAATTCGAGTGTATCTACTTTTGAGACAGGGAATTCGTGAGAAGCCGAGGAATTAGTGACTCTGATAATGCAGGGATACGTCGTTGCCCCCTGAAATACAGGAAGGTCACCAAAATCGACGATCTCCTCGATCTGTTTCTCCTTTAGCCACTTCCGAAGCGGCGTCCCATAGTTCGCCCTCAGCCACTTATTCGCGACAATATAAGAGAAAATTCCGTTCGAACGAAGAAGGGAGATCCCCTTCTCGATGAAGTAAACATATAGATCCGCAGTCCCCTGATAGGTCTTGTAATGTGTCTGGAAGTACTCCTTCACCCCTTTCAGGGATTCCTGCCGGACGTACGGCGGGTTCCCGATCACTGTGTCAAACCCGCCTGATCCCATTATTTCGAAAAATTCTGTTTTCCAGTCGAAGGGATTGATCCTCTTCTGTTCTTCGAAGTTGAAGGGTTCAACCTGCTTCTGCTCGAAGAAATCCGGGCCGATAAGCGAGTTCCCACATCTGATGTTCTTGTGCAGGCTCGGGAGTGCCCGTTCCTGGAACAGTTTCAGCTGCTTCGAGACGGTCTCTTCGTTCTCCTCCTCGAGCACCTCCAGGAGCAGGGAGAGCTTCGTGACCTCGACAGCCTGCGTGTCGATGTCCACGCCGTAGATGTTGTTCAGGAGGATCCGTTTTCGCTCGGCGGTGGTGAGTTTCCAATCGGAGCGAACCCTGGATTCCCCACCGTTCGCGACCTTGTAGATCGGGAGGTCGCGGGGCGCACCTTTCTTCCTTTTCCCTTCGGCCGATATCTCAGGAAGGAGGGCTTGAACTTCGGAAGCGGTGACCGAGCCCTTCTCGTTGAACACGGGGACAAGTTTCTCAATATACCAGTCGCGGTGCCAATCGAGGAGGAACTGGTAAGCTCCGAGTAGGAATGAGCCGGAGCCGCAGGCAGGATCGAGGATTTTGAGCTTCGAAACATCCTTTGGGGTCTTTTCCTTGACGAGCTCGCCGACGGTGTGCTTCACAATATAGTCCACGACGAACTGTGGAGTATAGTAGACCCCGCCCGCCTTCTTCACCTCGGGCTTCTCCTCCACCTTCGCGTGGTGTCCTTCGGTGAGACGGATCACCTTGCCGAGGAATTGCTCGTATACCTGGCCGAGGATAACCGGCGGGATGACCGAGAACTCGTAAGGCGACTCTGGGTAGTAGAGACGGCTGATGATCTCCTTCAGAACCTTGTCATCAATAACGAGATTGAGGGTAAGGGTATCAGGCGGTTCCCGGTCTTTCTCTTCCTGGAAATGGAAGATACCGGAGTTATAGCGATCATCCGCACGGCGGAAAAGCTCGCGAAGCTGCTCGTACACCCTATCTCCATCGAGGAGTTTCTTGAGAGTCTCGTAGGGTTCGATCCTCCTGTCTTCGCAGATTCGCAGAAATATGATCCGGTCGATTGTTCGCTGCACTGATGCGTTCAACTCTTCTACACTGAGTGATGGGTTCCTCAGGGCGATGTTCCGGGCAAGGACATCTCGCCATCCTTCGATCTCTGTGAGAATATCGTCGTTTACTCCGATTGTTCCCTTCTTCCCTTTTGTCGTGGCAGCAAATCTGTCAAATGAGCCTTTGAGGATACTCTCCTGCGAGAAGATGGAAACTATCCACTCCCATTTTGCTGGGTAATCCCGGAAGGTGAAGTATTCAATCCTGGCTACCCCGGCATTATCTGTATTAAGGGGTTTTTTAGTGCAGTCGTAAACCGCAAATTCCTCAAAATTGGTGAGGATAGAAAGGCGGAGATCTGCATTCCAGGCATACCGGCGGAGCTGGAAAGCTGATTCCGCGTCGTCCTGGATTTTCACCGATGGTTTCTTGGTCTCCACCACGAACTTCCTTGTTCCTCCGACCCGGAAAGCATAATCAACATGTTTCGTGGTTCCCCGAATTGGGATGGGTTCTTCATGGACGACTTCACGGTAGGCCTCAGAGAAGCCCTTGGTGTTATCCACGTCCCAATCGAGGGCCTTGAAAAAAGGATCGACAAAATCGCGACGCAGCTGTGTCTCGTTATACTGGCCTCTGAGGTAACCCTCACGGAGATACTGATATTTTTCGAGGAGTTTCTGAATAGTTTCAAAGGCAATTTTAGGATCGATCATGAGCGCTTCCTTTTGGCAGATTCCCTCCGAGGGAAACCGGATCAGGATTTTCTTAAAATGAGAATGGTTGTTCGATAAGAAAGAATATTCTCTTTTTTACGCAAACCTCCTCGGATCCGTCTCGACGTCCACCACCACAACGGTATCGAGGGCCATCGCCTTCCGGATTGCGGGTTCAAGGTCCTCGGGCCGCGTGACCCGGATCCCCCGCCCGCCGCAGGCATCGGCATAGGCCGCGAAGTCCGGGTTCAGGAGGTCGGTCCCGAAGTTCGGGTAGTGCTCCATCTGCTGCTCGATACGAATCATGCCGAGCTCACGGTTGTTCAGGACCACCACAACCATCGGGAGGTGGTATTTCACCGCGGTGACGAGCTCGGCCATGGCCATGGCAAACCCGCCGTCGCCGGTGATGCAGAATACCCGTTTCTCAGGGTGTGCAAGCTTCGCCGCGATCGCCCCGGGGAGGGAGAATCCCATGGTTGCCAGGTAGCCCGACATCACGAAACGCTGCCGCTTCATCCTGAAGTTCCGGCCAAACCACCACCCGTTGTCCCCCACGTCGATGGAGATGATGGCATCCTCGGGTATAGTCTCCGAGAGCACCTTCATGATATACGGCGGGCGCACGGGGACCGTGTGGGGATCGGCCTCGGCGTCCAGGCGCTCGCGGATCTTCCCCTTCAGGGCCGCAATACGGGGGAGGACCCCGGGGTCCTCCCTCTGCGCTACCATCTCGAGGAACTTCGGGAGGACCGAGTGACAGTTTCCCCAGAGGCTCACCGAGGCGGGGTTCTTCCCGAGCTTCAGCGGGTCGATGTCCAGCTGGACCATGGGCCGGTCGAGGGGGACATTTGTCTGCTTCGAGAAACCGACCCCGAGGCAGATGAGGGGGTCTGCCTCCAGCGCGAGGACCCGGGCCTCGGGCATCCCCACGGTCCCGAGGACCGAGACGAGCCAGGGATTATCCTCGGGGAGAAACCCCTTCGCCCGGAAGGTGGTGATGATCGGGGCCTTGATCTTCATTGCGAGGGCAAGGACCGTATCCCCGTCGGAAAAGGCCCCCCAGCCAGCGAGGATGACGGGATTCTTCCCCCGGGATACCAGCTCGGCCGCACGGCGCATCTCCTTCTCTTCGGGGAGGATATTCATATCGGGGATGCAGCTCTTCCGGCTGCAATATGCCGCGGCCAGGGGCTCCTTCTGCACGTCGTTCGGGACCGAGACCTGGGCTACCCCGCGGTCGAGAACGGCATGGCGCAGCGCCTTCTCCAGGATGGTCACGGTCATCTTCGGGTCAGCGATGGTGTTGTTGAAGACCGTCACAGGCCGGAAGAATGCGTCCTGATCGATCTCCTGGAACCCACCCGGGCCGGTGTACTGCACCTCCACCTGCCCGTTCAGGGAGATGACCGAGGCGCTGTCCTCCTTGGCATCGTAGAGCCCCGTGGCCAGGTTTGTCGCTCCCGGGCCTGCAATGGTGAGGCAGGCGGCGAGACCGCCGGTGAGCTTGTTGTAGGCCGACGCAGCCATGGCAGCGTTCGCCTCGTGGCGGACCACGATGTAGCGCATATCCGGCCGCTTCCTCACGGCGTCGACGAGGCCCAGGGATGAGGTGCCCGGTATCCCGAAGACGAGGGAGACCCCCCACGCGGCCAGGTTCCCCATGATGACGTCCGAGACCGTGGTTGCCGGGCCTGGGGGCGCTCCCTCCTCGACCTTTACAAAGACCTCCTTTCCCGATCCGCAGATGGGGCACTTCCAGTCCCCGGGAAGGTCCTCGAACCTGGTCCCGGGCGGGGTGCCCGTCTCCTTCTCCCCCAGCGCCTCATCATAGACATATCCGCATACCTGGCAGAGCCATCGCGCCATTCCTCTCAAACCTCAGGTGTAGATACGATCCGCCCACCGGTATATAATTCCTACCCCGTGAGAATGCTCCGGGCATGAACGGGAAATTATAATGAGGCATGCGACCATTGAGAGACAGGACTGATGGTGAGCAGGATGGCTGAACCGGTGATGCAGGGAAGACCCCGGCTGTGGGATGGGAGGCGGTGAGCGGGATGGAAGATATCTACCAGGAATCCCTTGACCTCCACCGGAGGATGCACGGGAAGCTCGAGGTGAGGGGGAAGGTCCCGGTGAGGACGCGAAGGGATCTCTCCCGGGCGTACACCCCGGGGGTTGCAGCGGTCTGCCGAGCCATCCAGGAGGACAGGAACCGTGCCTACCTCTACACCATCAAGGCGAATACCGTGGCCATTGTCACCGACGGCTCTGCGGTCCTCGGCCTCGGGAACATCGGGGGGTACGCGGCCATCCCTGTCATGGAGGGGAAGGCCCTCCTCTTCAAGGACTTCGCGGGGATCGACGCCTTCCCCATCTGCTTCGAGGGCTACCACACCAACTTCATCGAGGACGTGAAGAACATCGCGCCCGTCTTCGGGGGGATCAACCTGGAGGACATCGCCGCCCCCAAGTGCTTCGAGGTGGAAGAGGCACTCCAGGATATCGGGATACCGGTCATGCACGACGACCAGCACGGGACCGCTGTCGTGATCCTCGCAGCCCTCCTGAACGCCTGCAGGGCGACCGGAAAGCACCTCGCCGACATCACCATCGCGATGAGCGGCGCAGGGGCAGCGGGTTTTGCCACCTTCCGGCTCCTGAAGTGCCTTGGCTATGACCGGAAGACCTGCCTCCCCGTGGGGGACCTTATCGTTTGCGACACGAAGGGGATCATCCACCGCGACCGCCCTGATCTGCTGAAGAACAAGTACAAGTACATCATCGCCCACGAGACAAACCGCGAGAACCGGACCGGTACAATCGCGGATGCGATGAAGGGGGCGGACGTCTTCATCGGTGTCTCTGCTCCGGGTATCGTGACAGGGAAGATGGTCCGGTCCATGAAGAAGGACCCGGTGGTCTTTGCCATGGCAAACCCGGTCCCCGAGATCATGCCCGATATAGCGAGGAAGGCCGGGGCGGCCGTGGTCGGGACCGGAAGGAGCGACTTCCCGAACCAGATCAACAACGTCCTCGCTTTCCCGGGTATTTTCCGTGGGGCACTCGATGCCCGGGCCACAAAGATCACGGACGAGATGAAGGTGGCAGCAGCCCATGCTCTCACGGGGATGGTGAAGGAACCGACCAGGGGAAGGATCCTCCCGGGCCCCCTGAACCGGAAGGTGGCATGGCAGGTTGCGGCAGCGGTGGAGGCCGCGGCCCGTGAATGCGGGTGTGCGGTTGAGATCGGTTGACAGGCGACAGGGCATGCTCCGCATCTACAACACGATGAGCCGGAGGAAGGAGGCCTTTCTCCCGGGGGCCCCACCGGTCGTCACGTTCTTCACCTGCGGCCCGTCCATCTACCAGCGCCCCCACCTGGGAAACTACCGGACCTTCCTGTACGAGGACATCCTCGAGCGTTACCTGGGTTACCTCGGGTATCATGTCAAGCGGGTCCTCCCCTTCACCGATATCGAGGACAAGGCCCTTGCCCAGGCAGATAAGGAGGGGGTGAGCCTCGCGGACCTCACCGGCCGGGTGGCGGAGGAGTTCTTAAGGGAGGCCTGCCTCCTCAGGCTGAAGCCCCCGACCTACAACCCCCGGTCCTCTACAACGATAGATTATGCCGTTGAGATCATCGAGCGGCTCCTTGAGAAGGGCATTGCCTACCGGTATGGCCATGATATCTACTTCGATCCCCTGAAGTTCCGGGGATTCGGGAAGCTCTTCCGCCTGGACATGTCCCGGTGGCCGAAGCAGAAGAGGCACTTCGGGAAGGACACGTACCCGGGCATCCAGTGGAACTACGGGGACTTCATCCTCTGGCACGGGGAAAGGAAGGGGGATACTGTCGTCTGGGAGACACGGATCGGGAGGGGGAGGCCGTCATGGAATGTCCAGGACCCGGGGATGGTCATCCCGTTCCTCGGTAATTCCATCGATATCCATGCAGGGGGGATCGACAACCTCTACCGGCACCATGACTACAACCTCGCCATCATGGAGTCTCTCACCGGCAGGGAGTTTGCCCGGTACTGGATGCATGGCGAGCACCTCCTCCTCGACGGGAAGAAGATGTCCAAGAGCAGGGGGAATATCGTCTACCTCTCAGACCTCACCTCCCGGGGCTGCACCCCCGATGAGGTCCGCTTCTTCCTCATCCATAGCCACTATCGCGACCGGCTGAACATGACCGAGAAGAAACTCAACGAGGCAAGAGAGGCGCTCAGGACTCTTAGAGCTCATGTCCATGACGTATCAGAGATTGCAGGGAAATCCCCTGAACCGCTCCGGGATTCACCCGTCGCCCGCTCCCTGGAGGAGAGGTTCAGGGAACGGATGGATGATGATCTCGATGTGAGGGGTGCCGTCGACCTGATCGCCATTTGCCTCGGGGAGCTGGGAGCCCTCTGGGCGAAGGGGGAGGTCTCTCCAGGGGAGGCAGGCGCAGCACGGGCCGCGCTCCGCCGGATCGACAGTATCCTCCAGGTGATCTTTCCTCCAGGTACGGCCTGAGATCCGGCAGGACAGGAGAGATCTTCATCACCCCCTGGGAATGCTTTTCCGACGGCCATCCACAAAGGTTTTCTAGGATTATCCTGCGAAAGAACGAACAATTATCTCCCGAGAAGACCCATCAACCTGTAGTGAAGGCGGAGAGGGTCATCCCTTCGCGTCCGCCCAACAGGGGGTAATGTATGGCTCCACGGATCAATGCCCGACACATCACCTGCCCAGGCTGCCAGGAGGAGGTCTTCATGGAGGAGCTCGTGGGCGGCCGGTGCCCGCTCTGCGGTTGCGAGCTGGACGGGAGCGAGGAGTCCTGCGAGGGGTTCGAGGAGCTCCTGGACCGCTCGGACCTCACCTGGCTCGTGTACCAGTACTTCCTCTTCCGGAAGTTCGAGGCCATGGGGGCGAGCCCGCTCCAGACCCTCAACCTCATCTCGCGGTGCGATGATCCCTCTGCCGTGGGCCCTTCGTATCCCGAGGGGAGCCCCTACTCGCTCGAGATATCCCTGACCCTCCGGGACAGGATCCTGCCCAAGCGGTGCAGCCGCTGCAGGAAGATCTTCCTCCGCGGGGGGAGGAAACTCGTCACGGGGGACCTGGGGCACACCGCCCAGGATATCTCTTACATCTGCCCGTCGTGCTGATCAGAAGGTGCGGGCGAGGAGGGTGGGCGTCCCTTCCTTCCCGCACACGATGCAGGGTCCGGGGATCTCGGGGAGCCGGTTCCCCCCCACATCCGTCCCGAGGATGCTCCCCGCGGTCTTCTCCTCGATGAGGTCCGCGCACTCCCTCGCACGGCACCAGGAGATCACGGCCACCCCCTTCTCCACCGCGGCCGATGCCTGATCAAGGGTCACTGCGGGTGTGATTCGGCCCCGGATCTCCGAGGTCGCCCTGTCAAAGAGGATCCTGGTGAGATCTGAGAGGACTCTTGCAACAGAAGATATCACCGAATCCCGGGGCGCCTCTGTCTTCTCGCCGAGCCGGGTGACCAGGGTTACCACCCCTCGGTCCAGGTCCCGGGGGCCGATCTCGAGACGGAGGGGCGCACCCCGCATCTCCCAATGGTAGTACTTCGCCCCCGGTCGTATCTCCCGCTCGTCCACTTCGACCCGGTATCCTGCCGAAACGAGCTCCGACTTCAGGCCACGGGCCGCCCCGACCACCTCGTCCTTCCGCTTCCCCACGATGATGGGCACGATGACCACCTGGACGGGGGCCACTTCGGGCGGGAAGACGAGTCCCCTGTCATCCCCGTGGACACCGATGACCGCGGCGATAGATCGTTCAGAGATCCCGGAGCAGGTCTGGAAGGCATACTGCTGGTCTCCCTTCTCGTCCTCGTACCTGATCTCAAAGGTGCGCGAGAAGTGGTCCCCCAGGTGGTGGACGGTCCCGATTTGGAGTGTCCTCCCGTCAGGCATGATGGTATCGACCGCGATGGTGTAGTCTGCGCCGGGGAACTTGTCCCAGTCGGGGCGACGGGAGATGAGGAGCGGGATACAGAGACGTTCGTAGAAGGTCCTGTAGAGGACGATAGCAGCTTCGGTCTGTGCCTCGGCCTCGTCCCAGGTGGCATGGACCGTGTGAGCCTCCTTGAAGGATGTTATCTCCCGGAGACGGATGAGAGGCTTCGTGGCCTTCGTCTCGTACCGGAAGGTGTTCACGATCTGGTAGAGCCTGATGGGGAGGTCGGCATGGGACCGGACCCAGAGGGCGTACATCGGGTAGATGGCGGTCTCACTTGTGGGCCGCAGGGCGAGCGGGACATCGAGGGGCGTCTTTCCTCCGCGGGTGACCCAGTAGACCTCGTCCTCGAAGCCCTTGATGTGCTCGGCCTCCTTCATGAACTCGTGTTCAGGGATGAGAAGGGGGAAGAGGGTCTCCTTATGGTCCCGGTCCATCAGCTTTCGGAGGATCCCGTAGACATGCTTCCGGAGGGCAAAGCCGTACGGGTACCAAACACAGAGCCCCTTCACCGGGTACCGGTTGTCAATGATCTCGGCTTGCCACAGGATGTTGCTGTACCAGCCTGAAAAGTTGTCTTTTGAAGGAAGTGAGGCCTTTTCCTTCTTCAGCGGTAGCAAATACCCACCTCTACGTGACCAGATGTATGATCTGGGGCGTGATAAATGCCTCGATAAATGCCGCGATGGCCACAAGGGGCACAATCACGAGGAGAAATGTGCAGGCGTGGGCCCTTGCGGTCTCTCCGGCATCCCCCTCGCCGTGCCACTCGGCAAGGATAGAGGACCCGAGGATGAACCCGAGGGAGGCCGAGATGATGAAGGAGGGGATCTCGAAGATCCCGTGGGGGAGGATCGCCGCAGCAACGAAGAGGAGGCCCCGCTCCTCCCTGACGAGCTCCATGATACCCCCGATGATGATCCCGTTCGAGGCGATGATGAAGAGGGTGAGGAGGCCCAGGGTCACCCCGCCGAGGAAGAGGAGGATGCAGGCCTGGAGGTTGTTAAAGAAGATGAAGATAGCAAGGGAGAGGGGATCCTTTGCATCGATCTTCCCTATCACCTCGTTCTGCACGATCTGGATGAGCTGCTTCCCCGTGGTAGGGCTTCTGATCACGACGGCGGCGCCGGCGAGAGCCGTGAGAAGGAATGCAAGGACGGCGATGGCTGACGCGGTCCTGAAGGCGAGATCAGACATGGAGCACCTCCTGCCGGTAGGCGGAGGGCCTCCCTGCCGTAAGGCGGGAGGGGTCCATACGGTCGAGTATGGACCTCTGCATGGCATCAGACATGAAGCACCATCCGCACCATGTCCCGAACCCCCGGCGCAAGGCCGACCACGATCATGGCAAGGATAACCATGTTCGCGAACTCCCGGTTTCCCTCCCGCCGGTACATTTCAAGGACATAGATAGCCGGGATGACGATGAGCAGTTTCAGGGGGAACAGCGAGAAGGCGGTCCCGGTCCACCTGATGAGGGCAGATCCGACCACGTGTACCTCCTGGTAGGGTATCGGGCCGAAGTCGATCCCATAGCCTGTCGCAGACGCGTCGACCATCTGCCCGATGATCAGGAGCCGGTAGAGGGGATCCCTCGCGTATTCCCACCGGAAGACCAGCTGGAGGAGGGCCATAACCGCAAGGGATGTGGCAGCGGCCAGGAGAAGGATAGCGACGAGGACAACCGGGTCGAGGGCAGCCCGGGTGAGCCCGAACCAGGTGAGCATGCAAGCGACCAGAACTGAGGCGCCTGTCCCGAGGCCCCCGTAGAAGGTGAGGAAGGTCGGTACGAGGCCCTTCTTCGCAAGGGTTCGCGAGAGGGCGAGGGATCCTGCAGCGATGAAGAATATGACGAAGAAGATGAGAGGGGTGACGAGGAGAAACCGGAGATCGGACTGGATCATGCCTGTGTCCTCGACGACCCTGATGAGCCCGCCCAGGACAACGTACGGGATGGTGGCGATGACGAAGGGGCCGTCCAGGGCCACTCCTTTCCGCTGCAGCCAGCGGTAGACGAGGTAGACCGAAAGGACAAGGATGATCGCGTACGTGAGGGTATCAACGATATTATAGGGCTGGCCGAGACGTATGGGATCGATGTAGTATTTGTAGATGAAGTCGCTAATCATGATCTATCCGAATGAGCGCAGATGGTATGAACGTACTCAGGAATAAAGGTTTTGACAAGTCCAAATGGATGCAGCTCCCCCGGGACGTCCTCGTTGGGCACGATGTCCTCGGGCAGCTCCCCCAGGTCTGCGATGACCTCTCCCTGGGTGACTCCGTGCTCATCGTCACAGGGAAGCATACCCTGGAGGTGGCAGGGGGGCAGGTGGAAAAGATGCTCTCCCGGGACTACACCACCCGCACCTTCCTTGCCGAGGAGATCAGCCCCGCCGTGATTAAGAAGGCTGAGGAGGAGGCCGGGGGGGCGAAGTTCCTCGTTGCCGTCGGGGGTGGGAAGATCATCGATACGGCAAAGATCGCGTCCTTCAACACCGACCGGCAGTTCATCTCGGTGCCCACCGCCGCTTCCCATGACGGGATCGCCTCTGCAAGCGCCTCGGTCCCTACGGCGGAGGGAAACCTCTCCCTCCAGGCCCACCCGCCTGTTGCCATCGTCGCCGACACCGGGATCATTGCCTCTGCGCCCCACCGGCTCCTGGCATCCGGGTGTGCCGACGTCATCTCCAACTGCTCCGCGGTCCTTGACTGGGAGCTCTCCCACCGGCTGCGGGGCGAGCCCATCTCCGAGTACGCATCCACCCTCTCCCGAATCACGGCGGAGTTCATGATCCGGAACGCCGACCTCGTCAAGCCCAACAGGGAGGAGACAGCCTGGATGGTGACAAAGGCCCTCGTTGCGTCCGGCGTGGCCATGTCCATCGCCGGGTCCTCTCGCCCCGCGAGCGGGGGGGAGCACAAGTTCTCCCATGCGCTTGACAGGATCGCCCCGGGAAAGGGTCTCCATGGGGAGAAGTGCGGGATCGGGACCATCATCACGATGTTCCTCCACGGAGGGGACTGGCAGGGGATCCGCGATGCCCTGAAGAAGATCGGTGCCCCGACCACGCCGAAGGAGCTTGGCATCGACGATGCAACGGCCGTGGAGGCCCTACTCATGGCCCGGACCATCCGCCCCGAGAGGTTCACCATCCTTGACATGGGCCTCACCAGGGAATCCGCAGAGACTTTAATCAGGATGCTCTATAAAGAATAGATCGGTATGCCCGAGGCAAAACCCAAGGTAACCCTCATCGGGAGGCTGCTTGCACGGCCGGGGCTGGAGTTCATCTTCGAGGGGGAGCTCCCCGAGTGCGAACACTGCCGGGTGAGGAAGGCCTGCAACAACCTCCAGTCAGGGAGGAAGTACCGCATCGTCTCGGTGCGGACCACGGCCCCCCACGACTGCTCCGTCCACGAGGGAGGCACGTGCGCGGTGGAGGTGATCGAGTCGCCCATCGTCGCCCTCGTGAACGCCGACATGGCGATCATGAACTCCCGGATCACCTTCGAGTTCTCGTGCAACAAGGAGGAGTGCAAGTCCTTCGAGCTCTGCAGGCCGGAAGGGGTCATCGACGGGGACCGCTACCTGGTCGGGGAGATTTTGGGGAACGCGCCGGATATCTGCGAGAAGGGCCGGGCCTTAAAACTCGTTGAACTACGACCCCTCTAACCCCGTTAGGGGATTGTTCGTCCTCCGTTTTCCCCTCTGGATGAAGGCCTTGAAACTTGTGGAGCTCCGGCCCCTCTAACCCCGTTAGGGAATTGTTCGTCCTCCGTTTTCCCCTCTGGATGAAGGCCTTGAAACTGGTTTAACTGAGGCCGCTCTAACCGATCGAGGTAAAGCTCCGATACGACTCTCCTTTGTTATCCCTCAACAGGCCTCGTACGATTTGTTCTTATACTGGGCTCTTGGGGGACTTCCGCCCCCGCCGCGGGCATCCCCCGTCGTGTACCGGATTTTGAGCAGGACGGTCTCCGGCATTTATAAGAAAACCGAACTCATTACGCGACAGGGGCTATCCTATTTGGGGGACGCCTGAGCGGCGGGGGCGAGCCGGAGGCGAAGCCCCCAGGAGCGTCCAGATAATGCCGATCGATCCTTCCAGCTTCGGTAAATTCCCGTATCTGGTTCTACTCCCCTTTCTCTACCGCCGCCCGGAAGAGGTCCCCGGCCAGATCGATGATCCTGTCATGGTCCCGGAGCTGCACCAGCCACAGCGGTGGGATGGCGGCGGCCCCCCAGTATGCACCGCCAAGTGACCCGGTTATCGCTCCCACCGTGTCGGCATCGCCCCCCAGGTTCACCGCCCGGATCACCGCGTCTGCGAAGGACTCCGCCCCCATGAAGATCGCGAGGGCGCAGTGGGTGGCAAGGAGCGCGTCCAGGGAGGGGTCAGGGGGGTGATCCCGGAATCCACGCAGGAAGTCGCGGACCTCGGGGATGCGGCACGTGGAACAGGCATGCCGGCAGGCATCCTCCCGCGGGGCGCCCCGCGCGAGGTCGCTCACCACCCGGTTCACGAAGGCCGAGCAGGCCCCCGCAACGGGATCGCAGTGGGTGAGGCGCGAACAGGCAATGCTCGCCTCTTCAAGGAGGGGGGAGGAGGAGAAGACCCCGAGGGGCGGGCCCCGCATCACCGATCCATTGGACCTGCTCCCGCCCAGGGTGCGGTGGACCTGTTCGGCAGCATCCCGGGGCGGCATCCCCCCTATCACCAGCGAGAAGACCGCGCTTGATGTTGGCCCGTAAAAAGATGGATATAAACGGTAGCCTTCAAGGAGGCGTGCCATGCAGTCCTCAGGAGAGAATCCGCGGGAGACCACCAGGGAGCGGGCAAGGGCAAGGGCCTGGAGGGTATCATCGGTATACATCCCCCCACTAGGCATCTCCCTGACCACTCTCGCCGGGTGCTGGTGCCCCTCAAGGGGCGCACCCAACGCGTCCCCCACAGAGAGCCCCAGGAGCATTCCCACAGCCCGTTCTTCTTGCAATATAAAGATCACCAATAAATTATATTTAGGAATGAACAGTAGAGTTAAAGATGGTGATAGCGTGCAGAAGGAAGAGTTGCTCCACTTACATATGTTGCTCATTCATGTAAAGAAATATTACGAGAACCTCACTTCTGATGAGATCTTCACTGACAGGTACAATGCCCTGACCATCTCACCGGTCCACATCCACAAGAACAAAATTCTCCACAAGAAAGCAATCCTCACCCTCGGGGATGAGATCGTCTCCCACATCAGGGGCCGCCGGCCGGCCGTTGTGGAGATGAGCCCCGAAGCGGCAACAGGACGCGTTGCTGCTGAACAATGATCCATGGATGAGTTCACCATCTGCCGGGAGATCATCTCCCGCCTCTCTTCTCATCCAGAGTCCCCTTCCCGGCTTGAACACCTGAAGATCGAGGTCTGCAGGGCGCACCATTCCCCTGTCATCCCGAAGAACTCTGCCATCCTCGCCGCCGCAGATCCCGGGGAGAGGGAGCGGCTAAGGGGCCTCCTCCTCCTCAAGCCCACCCGGACCCTCTCGGGAGTCGCCCCCGTAGCGGTCATGACCTCCCCGGCCCCCTGCCCCCATGGGAAGTGCCTCCCCTGCCCGGGGGGCCCCGACCATCCCTTCGGGACGCCCCAGAGCTACACCGGCGAGGAGCCGGCAGCCCTCCGTGCGCGGGAGCATGGCTACGATCCCTACCTCCAGGTGAAGGCACGCCTCGACCAGTTCCAGGCCATCGGGCACCATGTTGACAAGGCCGAGCTGATCATCATGGGAGGGACCATGACGGCGAGATCGCCATCGTACCAGCGGGAGTTCGTGGCTGAATGCCTCCGCGCCATGAACGAATTCGGCGGCCACCCTTCAACAGCGGATTCGTTTGAGGCGATAGCCAGGGAGAATGAGACAGCGCGGGCGCGGTGCGTTGCCATGACCTTCGAGACGAGGCCCGATTACTGCAGGAAGGAGCACGTGGAGATGATGCTCCCGCTCGGTGTCACCAAGGTGGAGCTCGGGGTCCAGCACGTGGACGACCGTATCCTCGACCTCAACCGCCGCGGCTGCAGGGTCGAAGACACTGTCGGGGCGAACCGGCTCCTCCGTGATTCGGGGTTCAAGGTGGGTTTCCACGTGATGCCCAACCTCCCGGGCGCCTCCCTCGCTGACGATGAGGGGATGTTTCAGACGCTCTTCTCAGACGAACGGTTCCGGCCCGACTTCCTCAAGATCTACCCCACCCTGGTGACTCCGGGATCCGGCATCGAAGATCTCTATCTCCAGGGGGGCTACAAACCCTACCCGGAACCCGACCTCGTCGACCTTATTGCCCGGGCAAAGGCCATGATACCTCCTTATGTCCGGCTCCAGCGGGTACAGCGGGATATCCCGAGAAAGCTCATCACCGCAGGATCCATTCACGGGAACCTCCGCCAGATGGCAAGGGCGCGCCTCGGGGAGCTGGGCGGATCCTGCCGGTGCATCCGCTGCCGTGAGGCAGGGAGGAGCTCCCCGGAGGGAACCCCCTCGGTCGAGACCCTCTCTTACCGCTGCTGCAACGGGATGGAGCATTTCATCTCTGCCGTGGCAGGGGATTCCCTCATCGGCTATGCCCGGCTCCGGTTCCCGGGAACGATAGAAACCCCTGAGCTTGAGAATGCCTCCCTGCTCCGGGAACTCCATGTGTACGGGCCCGTGGTCCCGCTCGGGAAGGATGCAAGGCCCCTGGAGTGGCAGCACCGCTCATACGGTGGGCTCCTTCTCGGCAGTGCCGAGGAACTCTCCCGATCCGGAGGGTTCCGCCGGATCGCCGTACTTTCGGGGATCGGGGTCCGTCCCTACTACCGGAGGAGAGGCTATGAGAAACGCGGGCCCTACATGGTGAAGGTACTGGCATGAGGCCGGCGACAACCGAGTTCCTGAGGCAGCGGTTCACCGAGTACTACCAAAAGGAGCGCATCCAGGCCCCGCCGGCGGTTGGGGAGAGGGAGTTCGGGTTCATCCTCTTTGACCCGGACTCCCCTGAGGTCAGGATGCGGCGGCATATGGGATTCGGGACCTCCCGGGAACTCGGGGAATACATCCGGTCCATCGTCCCGGCCCACGGCTTCTACTCGAGCGCGTACTACACCGCCCCGGGAGCCGGGACCATGGCCGAGAAGGGGTGGACCGGGGCAGACCTCATCTTCGACCTCGATGCAGATCACCTCATGCGGGGGGCCTACCGTGCGATGCTCGACAGGGTCAAGGTGGAGACCGGGAAGCTCCTCGCGATGCTCACGGGCGAGCTCGGGTTCTCCGGGCGGGAGATCCACCTCGTCTTCTCAGGCGGCCGGGGATACCATGTCCATGTCAGGGAGATCGCGGTGCGGGGGTGGGGGAGCCAGGAGCGGAGGGAGCTCATCGATTATGTCTGCGGCATCGGCATCGACCCGGGGGTGCTTCTTTCGGCCACCCCCGAAGGCAACGGGGGCTGGAAGGAGAGGTATATATCCACACTCTCCGAGTACTTTCTCTGGCTCAAGGGGCTGGGACAGGAGAAGGGAGTGGAGCATCTGATGGAGTACCCCGGGATAGGCAGGGAACGTGCCCCCAGATTCTTTGACTCCATCGATGACCGGCTGGCAGGCCTCGGGAAGGGGGACTACGCCCCGCTTCTCACGAACCCGGCGTTCATCGCCATCTCGCAGAAGGAGGGGGGGAAGTTCCGGGAACTCCTCCGCGAGAAGGCGGCCCTTGCCGACGAACCGGTCACCACCGACACGAGGAGGCTCATCCGCATGCCCACGACCCTTCACGGCGGGACGGGCCTCCGGGTCACCCCCGTGCCCCTGGGCGACTTCGACTCCTTCGACCCGCTCCAGGATTCGGTGGTCTTCTCCGACCGGAAGGTGACGGTGGATGCGGCGATGAACCTCCCCATGGAGATCCAGGGGAATACCTACCAGGTTGGGAAGGGGACGAACGTGGTCCCCGAGGCGCTCGCGGTATTCCTCTGTGCCCGGGGACTCGCGGAAGTGGCCGGGGAGGTCGGGCGTGCCCCTCGATGACCTCCGGATCATCATCTTAAACGAGCGGGAGAGCGGGCGGCTCTCCGAGGTCCCGCCCACGCTGTATGACGAGATCCGCGGGCACCTCTCCTCACTCCAGGAGAAGGTCTACGGCTGCAGCGACCCCCTCTCGGACCAGGCCCAGACCCTGATCGAGGAGGTGAAGGCCATGAGGGAGATCGTCCGCGACATCTTCAGGATCCGTTCGAGGAAGATCCTCTCCCTGGCCCTCGTCCAGGTAGAGGCTGAGGCCACCGAAAGGGACGAGCTGAAGAAGATGCTCCCTGCAGAACGGGAGATGTTCGACGGGATCGTCCGGGAGCTCGAGAAGGGAAAGGCCGCGCTCTCGGGGCAGGTACCGCGAGGGGTTCCCGCTGGCGGGGTCCCAGCCATGGGCGAGAATATCGAGATTGCAGGCATCCCCGTGCCTGCACGGCAGCCCGAGGAAGCCATGGTCCTCGTTCGGGTCATCTCGGACATGGAGCCCTTCATGGGGGTGGACGGGCGGATCTACCACCTGAAGGCCGAGGACGTGGTCACCCTTCCTTCGAGGAACGCGGGGGTCCTCATCGACCGCAACATAGCCTTAAATATCATACCCGGAAAATAATTATGATACTTGGGACAGCCAGAAAGGAGGAGGCAATATCATGAAGATGCCGGTGAAATTCAAGACATACTGCCCTTTCTGCCGGAAACACGAGGTTCACGAGGTCGAGAGGGTCAAGAAAGGCAAGACCCGGGGTCTCCGCTGGATCGACCGGCAGAAAGCAAGAAGGGGAAAGGTCGGGAACATGGGCAAGTTCTCCAAGGTTCCCGGCGGCGACAAGCCGACGAAGAAGATCAACGTGCGCTACCGGTGCACGAAGTGCAAGAAGGCCCACCTGAGGCCCGGCTTCCGGCTCTCCAAGTTCGAGCTCACGGAGTGAGATGATGGTCCGTCTGAATCGCGAGAACCGGAGCAGGTTCTACCGGGTGAAGTGCCCTGACTGCGAGAACGAGCAGGTCATCTTCGGGAAGGCAAGCACCGTCGTTGACTGCATCGTCTGCGGGAAGGTCCTCGCCGAGCCGGCGGGGGGAAAGGCGCGGATCACGGCTGAGATCCTCTCCGAGATCGAGTGAGTGTCCGATGCCCGAGAGGGACTGGCCCGAGGAAGGGGAACTGGTCGTCTCCACCGTCGAGGCAGTGAAGGACTTCGTGGCCTTCGTCCGGCTCGACGAGTATGGCGGCCGGCAGGGGCTCATCCCCATATCGGAGATTGCAAAGGGCTGGGTCAAGTACATCCGCGACCATGTCCGTGAGGGGCAGAAGGTGGTCTGCAAGGTCCTCCACGTCGACAGGAACCGCGGGCATATCGACCTCTCGTTAAAGGACGTGAACGAGCACCAGCGGCGCGAGAAGATCCAGGAGTGGAAGAACGAGCAGAAGGCCCACAAATGGATCGGCTTTGTCGCCGAAGAGACAGGGGTCCCTGCCCAGGCCATCGAGGAGGCGATCCGCCATGACTACACCCATCTCTACCGCGTCTTCGAGGACGCCGTTGTGGAGGGGGAGAAGGTCTTCGAGAAGCTGGCGATCCCTGACCCGGCACGGCCTGTCTTTCTCCGCATCGCGGGGGAGAACGTCCGGAAGCCCCGGGTCACGATCGCGGGGTACCTCCACCTCACCTCGATCAAACCCGACGGGGTAAATGTCATCCGGCGGGCCCTCCGGAGCGCCATCACCAAGATCGATAACGTGGATATCGAGCTCCTGTATGTCGGTGCACCCGTCTACCGCATCAAGGTGACCGCCCCGGATTACAAGCAGGCCGAGAAGGCCATCGAGAAGTCGGCCATGGCCGCCATCCGGGTGATGGAGAAGACCGGGGATACCGGGAAGTTCGTGCGCAAGCAGAAGGCCGGTTAAGCCATATGAACGGCCGGATCAGGCGCTGTCCCGTCGATCTCACCTACACCCTCTCCCTTTTGTGTCCCTGCTGCGGGGGGCCGACCTCCACAGCCCACCCTGCCAGGTTCTCCCTGAATGACCCGAGGGGAAGGTTCAGGAGGATTGCACGGGGATGGACGCGATAGAGATCCGGTGGCTGAAGGAAGAGGCGGGCACTGCCGGGATCCTCATCGAGGGGCTCCCTGGCATCGGCCATGTGGGGAAGCTCGTGGCCGAGCACATGATCCAGGAGTTCCAGGCCGTAAAAGTCGCCGAGCTCTACTCCATCCACTTCCCTCCCCAGGTCATCATCGAGCCGGACGGCGTTGCGAGGCTCGCTCGAAACGAGGTCTTTGTGAGCGGGGGAGAGAAGAGGATCGCTTTTTTGGTCGGTGATTACCAGAGCGCATCCGCCGAGGGGCATTACCTTCTTGCAGAGGCCTATCTCGATATTGCAGAACGCCTCGGCGTGCGCCGGATCTATACCCTGGGAGGGTACGGGGTCGGCCACCTCGTATCGGAGCCCCGGGTGCTCTCTGCAGTGAACCGGGAGGAACTCCGGCCCGACGTCGAGGCGGCCGGGGCCGAGTTCAACCGGGACGAGCCCCCTGGCGGGATCATCGGAGCCTCGGGGCTCCTCCTCGGCCTCTCCCTCCGCCGGGGGATGGACGCCGTCTGCCTGATGGGGGAGACGAGCGGGTACCTGGTCGACCCGCGGGCCGCGTCGAGCCTCCTCGCCGTCCTCTCGGCCCTCATCGGGATCGAGGTGGACAAGAGCCAGCTCGAGACAAGAGCTGCTGAGATGGAGCAGGTCATCGCGAAGCTCACCGAGAGCGAACGGGCAGGTGACGATGAGGCCCTCCGGTATATCGGCTGACCTATGCTCGTCGACACCGATCTCCACATCCACTCCCGGTTCTCTATCGCCTCCTCACGCTCCATGGCCCCTTCCTCGATCCTTGCGGGGTGCCGGAGGAAGGGGATCGCCGCCGTCGGGAGCGGGGACGCCCTCCACAGGGAATGGCGGGAGCTGTGGGAAGAGCCTCCCGGAGAGGGTGACGTTCTCGTCATCCCGTCAGCCGAGGTCGAGGACCGGGATCGGGTCCACCACCTCATCCTGGCCGAGACCTTCGGGATCTTCGAGGATCTTGCCCTCCGGTTCTCACCGTCTGCCCCGTCCATCGCCACCATAGGACGCCCCCACCTCAAGCTCTCCGGGGAGGAGATTGCCCGGGAGGTTCACGAGGCAGGGGGTCTCATCGGACCTGCCCATGCCTTCACCCCCTGGACCTCCCTCTACGCCTCCTTTGACCGGGCCAGGGAGTGTTACGGGGAAGAGCGGCCGGATCTCCTGGAACTCGGTCTCTCTGCCGACTCATCCTACGGCGCGGGGATCTCCGAGCTCCGGGGCATCCCTTTCCTCTCCAACTCGGACGCTCACAGCCCCTCGCCGGCGAAGATCGGGAGGGAGTTCAACCGGATACAGGTCCAGAGCTTCTCCGAAAGAGCGGTGCTTGAAGCGATACAGGGGGGCGGGATCGCGATGAATGCAGGGCTCTTCCCCGAAGAGGGCAAGTACAACCGCACGGCCTGCACCCGGTGCTACCGGCAGTTCACCCTTAGAGAGGCGGGAACCCTCGCGTGGCGCTGCCCGGATGACGGCGGGCTCCTCAAGAAGGGGGTCTCGGACCGGGCACGGGAGCTCTCGGACGGCCCCGAGGAACCCCGTCCCCCGTACCTCCACCTCATCCCGCTCGTCGAGATCATCCAGAGGGTCCTCGGGACCTCCAGCCCCACTACCAAGCGCTGTACCGCCCTCTACACCTCCTTTCTCGAGACGTTTGGGGACGAGATCCAGATCCTCGTGGATGTACCTGTGACTGAGATACAGGAGCTCAACGAGGGAGTCGGCGACGCAGTCGGGAAGCTTCGGACCGGACGGGTGCAGCTCTTCCCGGGCGGCGGAGGCCGCTACGGGAGATTCTCCTTCGGGTGACCCGGGTTCCCTGACCCGGACCACCGCCCGTCTCCTGTGTTCCTGTCTCCATCCGGCTCATGGGGGATCAGTCCTGCGCGGTATCTTCTCCGATCTTCAGATCTCGATCATGCCGGCATTCTCTTTCCCGGAAGCAGGAACCACCGGGACCACGGATGCGAGCGCACCCATCAGGTTCGCGACCTTCGGGTCCGAGAGTACGTTCCTGAGAGCCTCGAGCTCCTTCGGGCTCCGGATCATGATCCCTTTCCTCTTCATCGGCATACTCCTCTCGTCGAGGGGGTTGATCTCCATCGCGAGGGTCGGTGGGCGCGTGGCGGTTCTCGGCATCCGGAGGATGGAGACCCCGCGGAGAGAGGTCGACTTGCGTTCCCAATCCTTCCCTTCCTCAAGGAAGGTCGACAGTGTTTCCGTGACGTTCATGCGGGTGACTCGTCTGGGAGGATGGATAAATCCTCGCCGGGCGCCCTGAAAGTGCCCGAACGCGGGAAAGGGGATTGTCCCGCGGGGTGCCCGGGCATGTAACGGCTCTCCCTCCTGCTGCGGAGAACCTCGCTCGTTTATCCGGTATCCCTGCGAGATCTACCACCGTGTTCATAACAGGGAAATTCCTATACTGTTCCATACCCGCTCCATAGGTATCCCGGGTGAGAGATCCCGATGAAGGAGGAAACCACCTACAGGAAGTCCCTTGGCCTCGTGGAGCTCGTGAGCCTCGGGGTGGGCGGGACCATCGGTTCAGGAATATTTGTGGTCCCGGGCATAGCCGCAGGGATCGCGGGGCCCTCCTCCATCCTCGCGTGGGCCGTCGTCGCCCTCTCGGCCTGCTGCGTGGCCCTCTCCCTCGCCTGGATCCAGGCACGCTCCCCGTCAGGCACGACCTTCACCGCCATCTTTGAACCGGTCTTTGGCCCGCGTGTCTCGGGGGTCCTCGTCTCCATCTACCTGGTATCCTCTGTCTTTGGGATCGCCACGATCGCGGCAGGCCTCGGCCAGTACTTCACCTTCTTTGCGATCCCCCATGTCCTTGCGGCCGAGATCTTTGTGATCATGGCCTTCCTCGGTGTAAACCTCATCGGGATCGCATTCTCGGGGAGGACCGAGAATATCCTCACCGCGGCAAAGATCGTGCCCATCGTGATCATCGCGGTGGCCCTCATCCCCTTCATCCGGATGGAGAACCTGGTGCCGGAACGGGTCGCCGCCCTGCCGGATATCCTGAAGGTGGTTATCATCGTGTACTGGCCCTTCACCGGCTTTGAGATCAGTGCCATTCCGGTGGAGGAGACGAAGGATCCGAGGACCATCTCCCGGGCGCTTCTCTTCGTCATGCTCCTCGTCTGCACTATCTACCTGGTGCTGAACCTCTCCCTGATCGGCGCGGTGGGTGCAACGGATCTCGCGGCATCCCCCGCACCCATCGCGTACGCTGCCGGGATCATCTTCTCCGGCGCTGCACCGTTCGTCGCCGTCATCGGTATCATCACCATGTTCTCGGCCCTGAATGCCTATATTGTCGGGACGTCCCGGGTCCTCCAGAACATGGCCGCAAGCTTCCACCTCCCGAGGCTTGCCGAGCTCACCCCCCGTGGCACCCCCAAAACTGCCCTCGTCATCTCCTGCATCCTCTCAGGGGCCCTCCTCTTCTTCTCAAACTCCTTCGGGCTCCTCGCGTCGATCGCGGTGGTGACCACCCTCGTCCCCTACGTCGCCATCTGCCTGGTGGCGTTCATCCTGTCGAAGGAGGCGCGGGTCCGAATCCTCGGGACCCTGGGGGCCGCCATGACGGCAGCCATCCTTGTCCTCTATTTTGTCTTCTGATTCTGATTCTGATCCAGAACAGGAGCTGAAGCTGAGTTGGGCTGGGTTCCGTTGTCCTCTACAAAGACCGCAACAGAGATGACCGTGGTCCACTTGCCGGTCTTCTCCCCCTGCGCAGACTGGCAGATATGGGTTGTCTTGAAGATCTTCCCGCTCGCCTTGTAGATCTGCTCGCGTTCCTGCCATGCAAGATCGGGGTCGAACTCGATGCCCAGGGTTGTCGCGAGCATGGTCGCGGCGAGATCCTCGGCGTACTCCCCCGCCTTCTCGTCGGTCTCCCCGAAGGTATGGTGTTCGGAGAGGTACCCGTACTCGTCCTGGGCCCTCGGCCGGGCGAGGCCGATGGCCGCCGAGATGAGCCGGTTCGGCTCGTTCGTCTCGCTCCTCGCCATCACGACGAAGACGATCTGCCCGGGCTGCAGGATCTTCAGGCCTTCGTCAGCAGGCACCTGCTTGCATTTCGGTGGGAGGATGCTCGAGACATGAACCAGGTTGAACTTCTCGATTCCTGCTTTCCTGAGTGCGAGCTCGAAGGACGCGAGCTTGTCCTTGTGGATGCCGACGCCCTTCGTGAAGAAGATCTTCGCGGGAACCATTACTCATTCTTTTTCATTTTACTTTTTTAAATGTATGGGAACGCCGGAGCGGGAAAAAAGCCGGTTTTTCGGGCTCAAAAAGATATTATCTGGGTAATTTCGTTCTGGTTTTATTTCAGGTGAGCATCTGATGCTCTTTGGTTATTCCTGCCATAGAGACCCATTCTTTTCCCATTTTGGAGGCGATGGTGTGAGCCGGTCAGGAAATATCCCCCATGCACGCCCGTTGATCTGCAGAGGAACACTTTTTAAGAAGCCCCCCCAACCAGAATGAAAAGAGGAGGAGAGCATCTGACAGATATATCGGCCTCAACCATCCGGGGGATCGAGAAGCTCGCGAAGGACATGGCAGCCATCACCGGGTCTTTCTCGTACTCCGAGACCGCGTACCACCTCCCTATCGCCTATTCCCTCACCGGGGTTGCGGTACAGGACGGTGCATCGGCAGGGCAGGCCTTCGCAAAGTCCGGGGAGAACCCACTCGTGGCCTGCGAGTGCCTCCTCGCGTCCAGGGCTGCTGCCTCGGGACCCGAGGGAGCCCCCTATACGGGATTCATCCCTGACACGGTGCTGCGCAAGCTCGGCTACTCGCTGGTGGACGGCTCGATCCTGGGGATGGCCCTCCTCGCGGGATCGCCCGCCTCAGCCGATGAGGCTGCCGGGATGGCCCGGGAGCTCCAGGAGAAGTACATGCTCACCTTCCTTGCCGGCGACATCATCCGCATCCTCTCCTCTGCCGGGGTGAAGACCGGGCTAGACTACCGGCTGGTCCCCCTCGGGTCCCGGCCCATCCACGGGGTGCACTTCATCGATATCGTTGCCAGGGTGGCCATGATGTTCGGCGGGGTGGTCCCGGGGGACGCAGGGCGCCTCATCGCTTATGCCGCCGAGCGGGCGAAGGTCTTTGCCATCGTCTTTCCGGGCCTCACGGACGAGGAGATCGCCTTTATGGACACCCTCAAGGTCCTCTCGATCCCTGTCATCACCACCGGGGGCTACGAGGGAGGCACCTGGGAGCAGGCAACGGCCGATGAGGCGGTGTCGCGAGGGATGGAGCTGAAGGATATCAGGGTCAAGGTGACCGCGATCCCCATCCCCATGGGCTGCTCGCCTGCCTTCGAGGGAAAGAGCATCCGGAAGGAGGAGATGTACGTGGAGTTCGGGGGCGGGAGGTCGCCGGCCTTCGAGCTCCTCAGGACAGGGAAGCCGGGCGAGGTGGTGGACGGGCGGGTCACGGTCATCGGCCCCGAGATCGACGGGATGCGCCAGGGCTCGGCGGTTCCCCTGGGGATCCTCATCGAGGTGGCGGGGAAGAGGATGCGCAAGGAGTTCGAGCCCGTGCTCGAGCGTCGGATCCACAACTTCGTCAACTACGGCGAGGGCTCCTGGCACGTGGCCCAGAGGAACCTCATCTGGGTCAGGCTCTCGAAGGAGGCAGTGGCGAAGGGGGTGAGGGTGGAGCACCTGGGGAAGCTCCTCGCGGCCAAGTTCAAGATGGACTTCCCCGAGCTCCTCGATGCCGTCCAGGTGACCCTCATCACCGACGGGAAGAAGGTGATGGAGATGATGAAGGAGGCCGAGCAGACCTACGAGGAGAGGGACCGCAGGGTCCTCGGCATGAAGGACGACGAGGTGGATACCTACTACTCCTGCACCCTCTGCCAGACCTTTGCCCCGAACCATGTCTGCGTCATCACCCCCCAGCGGCCCGCCCTCTGCGGGGCGATCAGCTGGCTCGACGGGAGGACCGCGTACGAGATCTCGCCGGCCGGGGCGAACCAGCCCATCAAGAAGGGGAGGCTCATCGATGCAGCGCGGGGAGAGTTCGAGGGGGTGAACGAGTTCGTGCGCAAGGCCTCCCACGGCGAGGTGGAGCGCTGCTCCCTCTATGCCCTCATGGAGTACCCGATGACCTGCTGCGGGTGCTTCGAGTGCATCGCCGTGGTCCTCCCCGAGATGAACGGGGTCATGGTCGTGAACCGTGAGTTCACGGGGGAGACCCCGTGCGGGATGTCATTCTCCACCCTCGCAGGGACCATCGGCGGCGGCGCCCAGACCCCGGGCTTTGCCGGGATCTCGAAGGCCTTCATCCTCTCCGAGCGGTTCCTGCAGGCCGAGGGCGGGATCGAACGGCTCGTCTGGATCCCCGCCATGCTCAAGGAGGAGCTCGGTCCCAGGCTGGAGAAGAGGCTCGGGGCCATCGGGAGGCCGGACCTCCTTGGGAAGATCGCTGACGAGAACGCTGCAAAGACCCTCGAGGAGCTCCAGGAGTTCCTTGTGAAGGTCAACCACCCGGCGCTCTCGATGAAGCCCCTCATCTGACGGGAGAATTCCATGGCAGACGTTCTTCCCCCGGCAGATGCAGGCTCCATCGATCTGGTTACACTGGGTGCAACCGGATCGGAAGGAGGGACCCGGTCGGTCTCCTACCGGATCGGCGGGTGGCGGACCCTCCCCTTCCTCGCCGCCCCCCCCGCGGGTGTGCGGTCCCCCCTCGTTGCCCTCGAGGTCTGCGACGATCCCCGGACCTGGCCCAGCGTGGTGACGAGGGAACTCGGGGACCTGGTTGGGGATACAGCAGCATGGGCAAGGGAGGCAGAGAGACGTTTCTCGGCCGACCTGGTGCGCCTGGTCCTGACCTCGACAAGGGAGCGGGGCTTCTCCGACTTCCCTGCCATCGGGCGTACGGTGGAGGCTGTCCTCTCGGCCACCGGCCTCCCCCTCATCATCGAGGGTTCCAGCGAGGCCGAACTGGACCGTGAGGTCTTCCAGAGGTGCGGCGAGGCGGGAGCAGGCGAGCGCCTCCTCCTCGGGACCGCCGAGGCCGACCGGTACCGGTCGGTGGCGGCGGCAGCCCTTGCCTACGGCCACTCGGTTGTCGCCCAGTCCCCCATCGATATCAACCTCGCGAAGCAGCTGAACATCCTTCTCCGCGAGATCGGGGTCCCCCATGACCGGATCGTCATCGACCCGTACACGGGGGCCCTTGGCTATGGTTTCGAGTACTCTTACTCGGTCATGGAGCGGATCCGGGACTCTGCCCTCAGGGGGGACCGCGACCTAGCCATGCCCATGATCAGCCAGGCGCCAGACAGTCTCACGGTGAAGGAGGTCAGGGAGGCACCGCCGGAGTGGCAGCGGGAGATCGCGGTCCGGTGGGAGTTCGGATTCGCCCTCTCGGCGGCGGTGGCAGGGGCGGACATCGTCTCGGTCCGGCACCCGGAGAGCGTGAGGCTCCTCAAAGAGGCCTTCCGCGGCCTTATCCCCGCAAATCCATTGGGAGGTGGCGCGGGTGGCGCTTAAGGCCCTTGACATCTACAAGATGCTCCCGAAGAAGAACTGCAAGGAGTGCGGCTACCCCACCTGCCTCACTTTTGCCATGAAGCTCGCGGCTGGTAAGGCGGATGCCGACACCTGCCCCTACCTTGATGACGCCACAAAGGAGCTCCTCCGGGGAGCCACCCGGCCGCCCATCCAGCTCGTGAAGCTCGGGGTGGGAGAGCGTTCGGTTCCGGTAGGAGACGAGATCGTCCTCTTCCGGCACGAGAAGAGCTTCTACCACCCGCCCGGCATCCTCTTCTCGGTCTCTGACCTCTGGGAGAAGGAGAGGATCGTTGCCGCCGCAGAGCGGGTGATGGCGGAGGTCTTCCCGAGGGTGGGTGAGAACCTCAGGTTCAACGGGCTCGCCATAAGGAATGAGAGCAGGAACCCCGATGCCTTCGGGAAGGCCGTTCTAGCCGTCGAGGAGGTGGCAGAGTTCCCCGAGGTCCTCATCTCGGAGTCTGCCGAGGCCCTCTCAGCCGGCCTCGCGCATTGCGGGAACTACCGGCCCGTGATCCATGCCGCGACCATGGAGAATCACCAGCGGGTTGCACCCCTTGCAAAACACTTCGGGTGCCCCCTGGTCGTCCGGGCAACGGATTTGGGTGATCTCGTCAAGCTCGCAAAGGCCTGCACCGACCTCGGTGTACGGGATCTCGTCCTCGACCCCGCCCCGGCAACACTCGGGGAGTTCCTCATAAGGTCCACTGCCATCCGGAAGAGGGCTATCGACCGGACCGATCCGGACCTTGGTCACCCGGCCTACCTGGACGCAACAGCCTTTGTACCCGAGGAGGCGGCGATTGTGACAGGCATCCTGAAGTACGCGGGGGTCATCGTCACCTCCGTCCTCCCCCCGGGCACCGCCAGGATGGCCCTCACCCTTCGGCAGAACATCTACACGGATCCCCAGAAGCCGATCCAGATGACCCCCGGCCTCTACCGGGTCGGCGAACCAGGTTCCGCGTCACCCGTCCTTGCCACGGTGAACTTCTCCCTCACCTACTTCACCCTCCTCGGTTACCTGGAGGCCTCCCGGATCCCCTGCCACCTCCTCATCGTGGATACCGAGGGGTTCTCGGTGCTCACCGCGGTTGCCGCGGGAAAGCTCTCCGAGCGGCTCGTGAAGGAGTCCCTTGAACGGTTCCAGGTGGCCGGACAGGTGAAGCACCGGATCCTCATCATTCCGGGCTATGCAGCACCCCTCTCCGGCCGGATCGAGGAGGTGACCGGCTGGAAAGTCATCGTGGGGCCGAGGGATGCTGCTGACATCGGCGAGTTCCTCGAGAAAGAGTGGATGGGGAAGGACCGGCAGGCACCCTGATATCGATCCGTCCCCGAAGGCCCGGATGAGCAGCTTCGGGAGGATCTTTCCTGTGTCGGAGATGTCCCGAAACAGCATATGTATATCTGACCCTTTCCTCCAAGATCTGTACCATGGAGACGGACGGCCCCGCCCGGAAAGACCGCAGGGGGCCCTGACTGATGCCGGTCATCACCTTCCTCCCCAGCTACCGGAAGATCACGGTTGAATCCGGGACCACGATCCTCGATGCCGCACGGCAGGCGGGGTTCCAGATGAATGTCGTCTGCGGGGAGCAGGGCAAGTGCGGGAAGTGTGTCGTCTTCGTGAAAGCAGGCGACGTAACCTTCGACCGGGAGAAATTCGGGAGGTTCTTCACCATTGAGGAGCTCGAGGCAGGGGGCTGCCTCGGGTGCCAGACGACCGTCCTCGGGGATCTCCAGGTACTGATCCCCGAGAGCTCGCTCATCCAGGAGCAGAAGATCCTGATAGAATCCCTTGGGCTCGAGACGACCTTCTCCCCGTCGGTCTGGAAGTATGCGCTGGAGCTCCAGCCCCCGACCCTCGATGACCCGTCACCCGATCTCACGCGGCTCCTCTGGGGGATCCAGAAGAAGGGAGGGCCTGTCGTCGAGAAGATCTACGCCCCCCTCGAGGTCCTCCACCTCATTCCCCGCGTCCTCCGGGAGAGCGGGTGGCGGGTGACCGGAACGGTTGCCCTGGTCCCCGGCGGCTACCGGCTCATCAACGTGGAGAAGGGAGATACCTCAGGCCAGCTCTACGGTGCAGCCGTGGACCTGGGGACCACCACCATCGTGGTCTACCTGCGATCCCTGGTTGACGGGAAGGTTGTGGGGGTTGCCTCGAACTACAACCGGCAGATCACCTGCGGCGAGGATATCCTCTCCAGGGTGAACTTTGCCCGGAAAGGCGGGCTCCCGAAGCTCCAGGCCCTTGCGGCCGAGAGCATCAACATCGCGCTCAAGAGCGCGGCGAACACGGCAGGGATCGACCTGGACGATGTCTACGAGGTGGTCGTCTCGGGGAACACCATCATGACCCACATCCTCATGGGGATAGATCCGGCCTACATGATCGAGGAGCCCTATGTCCCCGTCGTCCGCCGCTACCTCACCGCCTCGGCCCAGCGCCTCGGGATCACGGTGAACGGGAACGCGGGGCTCTTCATCTTCCCTGCGGTGAGCGACTTCATCGGCGGGGACATCGTGGCCGATATCCTTGCCTGCGGGATGAGCGAGAGCGAGGAGGTCTCCCTCATGATCGACATCGGGACCAACTTCGAGGTGGTCCTCGGGAACAGGGAATGGATGTTCGCCTGCGCCGGGGCTGCCGGGCCAGCCCTCGAGGGCGGCGAGGTCCTCTTCGGGATGCGGGCGAACCCGGGGGCCATCGAGCGGATCACGCTCGACATGGAGACCCTGGAACCGAGGTATGCCACCATCAACCAGGTGAAGCCAAGGGGGATCTGCGGGTCCGGCCTCATCGACCTCCTCGCCGAGCTCCTCCGGGCATGCGTCATCGACCGAACGGGCCGGATCAACACGAATATCCCGAGCGATCGGGTCCGCATGGGAACCCACTACCCCGAGTTCGTGGTGGCATGGAAGGAAGAGACAGGTATGGGGAAGGACATCGTCATCACCGAGAACGACATCAAGAGCCTCATCATGTCCAAGGCCTCGGTCCTTGCAGCCTGCATCCTCCTCATGAACGAGGCCGGGATCGAGAGGGGAGCCGTGAAGAACATCTACTTCTCCGGCGCATTCGGGAACTACATCAACAAGGAGAATGCCATCCTCGTCGGCCTTGTCCCCGAGGTCCCGGTGGAGCAGATCAGGAACATCGGGAACGGGGCTGTCGAGGGGGCGAACATCGCCCTCATCAACCGTAAGATGCGGAAGCGGCTGGACGAGATTGCCAAGACCGTGGCCTATATCGAGCTGAATGCCGAGCCGGCCTTCATGGACGAGTACACCCGTGCATCTTTCCTCCCCCACACCGACCTCTCCCTCTTCCCGGGTGTCCAGAAGATCCTCGACTCCTGCAGGGTTCACCGGGGGTAGACTGATTGTCCAAGACGATCCCCCCACCGGGAACCCTCGCAACGGGCGTCGGGGCCCTCCCCCACCGCGACCCGAAGGTCGCGGTCGACGAGGTCCTCCGGATATTCCCCCGTTTCCCGTTCATCCCCACCCTCCCGAACCGGGGCTTCCTGGAGAGCATCGTCTTCTCCGACTCTGCCATGCTCCCCGGCCGGATGATACGGGACGGACGGCTCATGATCGACACCTCCCGCAATCTGCTGGCTGATATGGAGCGGATCTACCTGGATTACATGGAGAGGACAACCGCCCCGTATGCGACCCTCCCTGAGTATGGTTCGGGTTTTCACGAGATGATGACGCGGGATATCAGGGGCGCGGTCGTCCTCAAGTGCCAGGTGACAGGGCCGGTCACCTTCGGGATGCAGGTGGTGGATGCGGTGAAGCGCCCCATTTACTACGATCCCCAGTTCGCAGACATTCTCGGGAAGCTCATGGCCCTCCGTGCAAGATGGTGCGAGGAGGAGATGCGAAGGTGGACAGGGGTATCCCACACCCTTGTCATCCTGAACGAGCCGTACCTTGCCTCCCTGGGGTCCTCGGTCATCCCCATCGACAGGGACTCGGTGATCTCCAACTGGAATGACATCTCGGCCCTCGTCGACGGAGGCCTCGGGATCCACTGCTGCACGAACACAGACTGGTCCTTCCTCATCTCCCTCAACCCCTCGTGCATCTCCTTCGATGCCTATGGGAACGCGAAGGAGTTCATCCTCTACATCGACGACGTTGCACGGTACATCGAATCCGGTGGGGTCGTTGCATGGGGCATCGTCCCCTCCGACCCGGGGGTGTTTTCACGGGAGACCGTTGACTCTCTCACCTCCCGCTATCTCGAGATCAGGAAGACGGTGGCAGAGCATGTGGACAGGGAGATCTTTGACCGGGCCTCCCTCATCACGCCGAGCTGCGGGATCCAGCTCGGGACTGAAGGGGAGGCGGTGGCCATCATGGAGGCGGCAGCAGCCATCGCGAAGCGCGTGCAGGAGGTGATTCGATGAAAGGACCCTGCAGGATCGCCCTGTCGGGAAAGGGCGGGACCGGTAAGACCACCATCTCCGCCCTCCTCATCCAGGCCCTCATCGGGATGGGGGAGTCCCCCGTGCTCGCCGTGGATGCGGACCCGAACGCCAACCTGAACGAGGCCCTGGGGCTCCCCCTCCACGAGACCCTGGGGTCCATGCGGGAGGATGCCTTCACGAAGTCCATCCCGCCCGGGATGTCCCGGACAGGCTACATCGAATACCGGTTCCAGCAGGTCCTCATCGAGTCAGAGGGTGTCGACCTCCTCGCCATGGGGAGGCCGGAGGGGACCGGTTGCTACTGCTTCGCAAACCGCCTCCTCTCGGAGGCGATGGACCTCCTCTCGCGCCATTACCGGTTCGTGGTGATGGACATGGAGGCGGGGATGGAGCACTTCTCCCGTGGAACCATCGGGATCCCTGACCTCCTCCTCGTCGTCACCGACCCCGGGGCCCGCGGGGTCCGCACCGCAGGGAGGATCCATGACCTTGCAATCACCCTGGGAATACCGGATGAGCGGATCTACCTTGTGATGAACCGGGCCGGGGAATGCGGGGTAGAACCGGTGGCTGATCCGAAGAGGATCCTCGCGTCAATTCCCGATGACCCGGAGGTGGAGAGATCTGACCTCGATGCCCGGCCCATCATCTCGATCCCCGAAGGGAGTCCTGCCCGGAGGGCGGTCGGTGACCTCGCGGAGCGGGTCCGCTCCCTCTGCACCAGGTGAAAGGACCCTACCCCTCCCGCGTATCCTTCTTCGTGACCCGTGAACCTGCCTCAATAGTGAAGGGGCCCCGGGCGTTCCCGGAGAGGTCGCATCCCTCCAGGGTTGCCATGGCCTTCTGGTAGACCCAGACACCCACGTCCCGGTTCCCGGTAATCTGGCACCTGATGAGCCGGGGGTGGGCCCCCCCCCGTGCCGAGACCCCGGCGTACAGGTTCCCGGTGATCCGGCACTCCTCGAAGACCCCCTTCCCCTTCTCGCTCGTCCCGACGCCAAACTGGCCATCGTGGATGGTACACCTCTTCACGAGGGGGTTCCCGGAGCGGGTGATGAAAAGACCCCGGGCATTGCCCGCGATATCGCAGTCCTCGAAGACTCCCTTCCCGCGATCGCTCACCTCGATGCCGAAGTTGCCCTGGTGGATGGTGCACTTCTGCACAGCGGGATCAGCCCCCTCGCGGACAAGGATCCCTGCATAGGCGTACCGCGTGATCTCCGAGCTCTTCAGGATCCCCCGGGAGCGTGATCCGAACTCGATTCCATAATGGCCACCCTCGACATGGCATCCCGTTATCCCGGCCTCTGCACCTTCCCCCACAGTGATACCGGAACGGCTCGAGGATATCCTGCACCCGTCCAGCTGTACGGAGGCGCGGGCAGTGACGAGGATGGCCCCGGTGCGGAAGGTGTGGAGGGTCAGCCGCCGGAGTATGCCGCGGGTCCGGCTCCCGGCCAGGGATATGCCTGTCTCCCCGGTTGCAAGGGTGCAGTCCTCCAGGAGAGCGGCTCCCCGGAGGATCTCTACGAGCATGGGTGCCGTCTCGTCTCCCATGGTCCCTCTGATGGTGATGCCATGGAGGAAGAATGTCTCTGCCCTTGCCTGGATAACCGTCCCTCCTGTTCCTTCCAGGACAATCCCGGAGGCCGTACCTTCACCGATGATCTCGACAACCTTCTCGATCTTCAGCACTTCGCGGTAGACTCCCGGGCGCACGAAGATGCGGGTCCCCGGCGCTGCTGCAGCGATAGCCTCAGAGATGGTGCGGAAATTGCCATCCCCTGCCGGCGTGACGATGAGGCTGTCGGGGGGATAGGGGGTCGATGTACCTGATGGTGCGACTCCCTCGCCCCGGTGTCTTTTCCCCGCCTTCCTTTCCATGGCCTTTGCATCTTCCTGGGTGATGGCCGACAAGGCAAGAGCCCAGGATACCACGGCCCAGAAAGCATGCTCCTCTGCAAACCCGAGCTCCTGGACGATCCTTCCCGTGAGCCGGCGCACGAGGATCTCTTTTGGCACCGATGGGGAGAGGGCAAGGAGCTCTTCGGGGATGTGCTTTTTGTGGACACTCGCGAGGAGGAAGATCTCACGGTCGCAGGAGCTGCAGGTGTCCCGGAGGAGGCCCTCGCAACGTCGTGGATCGGCCACGATCTCCCTGCCATACCGGGAGACGATCCTCGCGAGCTCCTCCCTGGGACGATCCGTGGCGATAGCCATTCCTCCTCTCTACGGGATGATCTCCGCTGAGACCCCGCCCATATCGATCCGGGTCCCCGGGTTGAGAGGGACGGACTTCTGGGGCGGAACTTCAAGGCTCTGCCCGTCAGGGAAGGTGGCACGCCAGGTGACCCGGGAGAGGTTGCGGATCCCCCAGATGGCGGGGTCGGCGGGGTTCCGCACCACCTGTCCAACGGGGACCGATTCGCCCTCCTCCCGGCTCCCGGGAGCGATCACGCCCTGGGAGAGGGTTGCACCGTCGGTGAGAAGGATGTGGTGGGTGCCGAAACTCGTGGTGACGAGGAGCTTGGGCGGGAGGGGGATGGTGCTCGCACAGTTCCAGCAGGAGAGGGGTTTCCCACCAGGTTCCCACATATTCTCGGCCCGGCACCCCGGGCAGGAGAGAATACCGTCCGAGAGCTGGAGGAAGAGCCTCTGCCATTCCCCCTCGGTGACCCTCCTCCTCGGATCCCGGATGCCGTCGGTGAAGGCCCGGGTGAAGAGATCCCTGAGGGATGCCGGGCAGTAGCCCCAGCGTGCCTTCACGGTCCCGTAATCGGGATCGCCCGGGGGGCTGTTTTTGCTGTCCGCCGGGTCGAAGATGAAGACAGGGTTCCCGTAGACCTTCCTCTTCGCAGGGATGTCCCAGACCCGGAGTTCGTACTCCATCCTCCCGTGGAAGGGGTGGTGCCAGCACCAGAGGTTGAAGAGGAGGACGGCGAGGGAGTGGAGGTCCGTCTCGGTCGAGGGATCCGCCTCGCCCCTGATGATCTCGGGGGCCATGTACTCCATCGTGCCCCAGACCTGGCTCCGGGACTGGCGGTTCACCCCGACGTTATCATTGTCGCAGATGAGGATCTCCCCGGCGACCGGGTCGAACATGAGGTTCCCGTCCGATATGTCGCGGTAGCAGAGGCCCGAGAGATGGAGGGCACGGTAGCTGTTGGCGAGCTGGTACGAGATGCGGGTGAGGGAACGGAAGCCCGGGACCGGTTTTAAGTGTGCCTGGACCTCCCCGAGCTCGGCGAACCGCGACGTGTCGATCAGGCGCATCAGGTAGCCGAACTGGGGAACTCCCTGGGCGGTGACGAGGTCCAGGGGCCAGATGAACCGTGCCCCCGCCGCTCCCCGAGGCGGACCGGCCTGGACCAGCGCACGGATGGCGGCAATCTGGTCCAGGGTGGCCTGGGCGGGCTTGTACCACTTGAGGGCCTGCTGTCCGTGGGGGCCCTCCACGAGGTAGACCTCCCCCTGGGTACCCTCGCCGAGCTTTCTCCTCACCGAGAGCGTGATCTTCGCCATCTCGGCTTTGACCTTCTGGCCGGCTTCAAGTGGCATCGGGTGTCCCGCCTCCGGGCCCTGATCCTGTATCGTCCTCCGGCCCTGATCCCATTCCGCCTCCCTGAGCCGATCCGCTTCCGTCCCCGGGCACGGATCCCGTTTCTCCTATCTGCCGCTCCAGCTCGCCTGACCCTGGCGACGGGTTCAGGGAGACGAGGACGAGGGTCATGTCATCCCCGCTCCCGTTCAGGGAGTACCCGTCCAGCCATCCCGGGAGGGCGGACCCGACCCGCTCGATCCCAAAGCCGGTCACCCTCTCGAAGAGTGAGCGGGCGAAGACCTGGAACTCGGCCTCGGTGTTCTCGAAGGAGTCCGAGAGCCCGTCGGTCGCCATGAGGAGGAGCCCCCCTGTCCCGAGGGGGAACCGGGCGGTCCGCCAGAGTGCGGGGGAGTCCCGGGATGAGAGGGAGTAGGTGACTGTCCCGAGGAGAGTCTCGTCCTTCGGGATCGGCGCTTCGATGCTCCCGTCAGGTCTGACGAGGAGGATATCCCCGTCACCGATCTGCCCCACCCAGCACTCGGATCCATCGATGAGGGCAAGAAGGAGGGTGGTTCCGTACCGGCTGAGGAGGTCCTGCCCGCCCCCTCCGTCAGGGCAGAGCCCGGGTCTCTGGCCTGCGTCTGCCGTCACGTACCCCTTCCACCTCGCAGTGACCCTGTTGTGGAACTCCTCATCGCCGCTCCCGGAGACCGGCCGCCAGGCCCAATCGCCTCCCGGGACGGGGAGGGACGCAATCAACTCGCTCACGGCAGCCTGGACGGCGAGGGCGGCGCCGCAGTGGGAGAGGTCATGCCGCCCGCCCCCGTGACCATCGGCCACGGCTACAGCAAGGATGGGCTCCCCCATGAAGGAGGAGGACCAGATGGCATGGGCGTCCTGGCAGGGTTTCCCGTCCCGTGCGTGGGAGGAACCCCGCCGGGTGCAGCCGCAGGCCCAGCCGACGGGCGAGACGCTGACGGGCACGGTCTCCCGGGTCTCCTCCATGGGTCACTCCTAGAAGGGCTCTGTGCTCGACGTGATGGTGGGGGGCGGGGGGGAGAGGACCGCGTTCGAGGTCTCGCTCGTGAGGTCCTTTGACTTCGAACGGGACGAGCCGAGGGTCGCCTCGGTGGATGCCCACTTGATGAAGTTCAGGAGCTCCTCGGGCGTGTGGGCCTTGAGGATCCCCACCTTCTCCTGGTTGGAGAACTTCAGGAGCTCCGGCTCGTTGTAATCTGACTCGTCCCCGATCGCGATCGCGAGGCGGATGGCCTTCATGCCCCAGGGGGTATGGTTCAGGTCCGCGATGGCTTTGTCATACTCGCCCTCGGGATCGGTGCAGTAGCCGTCCGAGACGAGGATGCAGACAGGGGGGAGGCCCCTCCGGGGCATCTTCTCGATGGAGAGCTCGGAGATGAGGAGCCGGACGGCCTTCCCCGTCGCGGTGAGGCCGTCGGCCTGGAGCTCCGGCCAGAAGAACTGCTCGATAGAGACCGGTGCAGGCCCGACATGCCACGTGGCCTCCTCCGAGAACTTGATGGCCCGCATCATCACCTGGACCTGGGGATGGGCTGCGACAGCCTTCTGGATGAGGGGGAGGGATTCACGGATGGCCTGATTGAGGGTTGCTATCTTCTTGCCACCCATGGAGGCGGAGTAGTCGGTGAGCCAGAAGAAGTGGAGGACCCTCCTCGCCACCTTCCCGTCCGGCGCAGGAATATCGTTTGCCATGGTATCTCCAGCGTATAATACATAACGGCTCTCGTCGGTATTAAAGGATTGGACAGCGCCATTCGCGGGGGGTACCGGCCCACGGGATGCCCGAGCACAGCCGGATCCACCCGGGTATCATCCCGCGGGAGCACGCTGGAGAGGAGGGATTTCTGAAAAAGAAAAAGGCAATGATTTATGATTATTTGGCCGAAAATGGTAATTATATCGAACATATTTTTTTTATTCAAAATTTTGACCGAGATCAACAGAGAAGAATATATATATAGAAAAACAAATTTATCATAAATCAACTTATGGACTCCCCCCAACCTCCCGAGGAACACCCGGTAAGCAGGATCTATCTTCCGGTATACTTCATTATTACATCCTCGGTCATCCCGATCATCATCTCCATCTACTGCCTCTCGAGGGGGTTCTTTGATGTCTTTCCCCACCTCTTCTACATCCCCATCATCCTCGTAGCCTACGCGTATCCCCGGAAAGGGGTCTTCGGCTCGGTGATCCTGGGGGGCATCTACCTTTCCCTTGTCTACATCTTCGCCTACCCGAGTATCGACGCCCTGAGCGGGGCCACGACGCGGTTCTTCTTCCTCGTTGCCATCGGTGCGGTAATCACCCTCCTTGTCCGGGGGATGCGGGACAGGGAGGAGAAGTACCACGGGATCTTCGATCACTCCCAGGACGGGGTCTTCCTCCTCTCGAAGGATCTTGGGACCATCCTCGATGCAAATCCGATGGCGGCTGCGCTCCTCTCCTGTACCCCCGATCAACTCCCCGGCATGGACTTTCCGGCTCTCTGGCAGGATGCCGGAACAATGGCTGCCTTCCGGAAGATGATTCAGGAGGGGCGGAGTGTGGCGGGGCTGGAGGGCCAGATCGGCTGCCGGGACGGGAGGGTGAAGGACGTGCTCATCTCGGCCGGCGTGCTCCCCGACGGGAAGATCGCCTGTTCCATTGCGGACATCACGGACCGGATCGAGGCCGCGAAGGCCGTCGAGAGGGAGCGGCAGGAGCTCCTGGATATCATCGAGTTCCTCCCTGATGCCACCTTTGTCATCGACCGGGAGAAGAAGGTCATCGCCTGGAACCGGGCCATCGAGACGATGACCGGCGTCCCCAAGGGGGAGATCCTCGGGATGGGCGAATATGCCTATGCCCTTCCCTTCTACAGCGAGCGGAAACCCATCCTCATCGACTTGATCTTCGAGGCGAACCCGGAGATCGAGGCCCGCTACGACTGGACCCGGAGGGAGGGCTCCATCGTCTACGGAGAGGTATTCATTCCCAGGTTCAGGAACGGCATGGGTGCCCACCTCTGGGTGAAGGCATCACCCCTCCTGGACCGGGACGGAAACATCGCCGGGGCAATCGAGACGGTCAGGGACATCACCGAACGCAGGATGTCCGAGGAGGTCCTCCGCGAATCGGAGATGAATTACCGGACTGTCTTCAATGCGGCGAGCGATGGCATCCTGATTTATGATCTCGAGGACCGGTGCTTCACCGAGGGGAACAGGAAAGCCTCGGAGATGTTCGGGTATACCCCCGAGGAACTGGCCGGGATGAGCTTTGAGGACCTGACGTCGGGAGATCCCCCCTTCACCAGGATGGATGCCCTCAAGAAATTTGCACGGGTGAGAGAGTCCCTGATGCTGGGGAACCCCCTGCTCATCGAGTGGATGGCCCGGGATAAACCGGGAAGGGCCTTCTGGGTGGAGATGAACGTAAAGAAGGCAACCATCTGGGGCGAGACCCGGATCCTTGCCGTCGTCAGGGATATCACCACACGAAAAGCGGCGGAGGATGCGCTCAGGGCCTCTGAGGCCAATTACCGGGCGATCTTCTCAGCGGTGAACGAGGGGATCTTCATCATCGACCCCTCGAACGGCCGGATCCTTGACGCGAACGAGAAGGCAAGCGAGATGTACGGCCGGCCGGTCGGGGAACTCCGCGGGCTTGATGCGGATACCCTGAGCGACTCCGAGCATGGCTATATCCTGGGCGGGGGGAGGGAGGTGTTCCTGAAGACGGCCCGGGGTAAGCCGCAGTCCTTTGAATGGAGAGCGAGGGACCGGGAGGGCAGGCTCTTCTGGGTGGAGGGGAACCTGAAGCAGGCGAATATCGGGGGAGAGGACCGGCTCCTTGCCGTGGTCAGGGATATCACCGTCCGGAAGCAGACAGAGGATATGGGGCGGATCCAGCACAAACTCGCGGAACGCCTCGGCCAGGTCAGCCACATGGACGAGGCCTTCCAGCTCGCCACCGATGCCCTGGTCCGGGTCGAGGGGATAGATGCCACCTTCGCCTGCACGCTTTCCGAGGAGACCCATGGCTTCCACCCGACCAACCTCCGCGGCTTCTCTCTCTCGAAACCCCCCCAGCTCACCTGCACCATGCCCGCCGACCTCGAACATGAACTCTCCGGCGGGAAGGCGGCCTTTCTCCATGCCGGGACGGCAGACCCGCAGATCGCGGGGGTCTTCTCGCCCGAGGGCATCCGGGCCATGGCCCTCCTCCCCATCCTTGCCGAGGGGAGGATCATCGCCGTGCTCGTAGGATGCTCCCGGTCCCTCGACGAGTTTCCCGATCTCACGAAGAACGGCCTCGAGACCATCGGCCACCAGGTCGGCGTAAATATCGCGAGGATCCGGAGCCGGGAGGCCCTCGAGAGGAGCGAGGCCCTCTACCGTGCGGTGGTCGAGGTCCAGACAGAGATGATCAGCCGCTTCCTCCCTGACGGCACCCATATCTTTGCGAACGAGGCATACCTCCGGTTCTTCGGTAAAAGCCGGGGCGACCTCATCGGGAAGAGGTTCGTCCCTCCCATCCCGGATCCGGATATCGCCATGGTGAAGCAGCACTTCTCCTCGCTCTCCAGGGGGAACCCGGTCGGGACCATCGAGCACCGGGTGATCCTTCCCAACAGAGAGATCCGGTGGATGCAGTGGACCGATCGCGCCATCTTCGACGGAGACGGGTCGCTCGCCGAGTTCCAGTCGGTGGGGAAGGACATCACCGCCACGAAGATGATGGAGGAGGTCGAGGCAAAGGCCTTCCTCCAGATCGAGAAGAACATCGAGCAGCTCGCAATCCTTGGTGACCATATCAGGAACCCCCTCGCGGTGATCGTGGGAATCGCGGACCTCGACGGGGGGCCCACCTCCGAGAGCATCATCCAGCAGGCCCGGATCATCGACCAGATCATCACCCAGCTCGACCGCGGGTGGATTGAGTCAGAGAAGATCCGCGAGTTCCTGAAGAAGAACGATCACAACGGGTACTTCC
>CAZKEV010000006.1:0-63383 GCA_964551875.1 uncultured Methanomicrobiales archaeon
AAGCAGTCCCTCTCCTGGAAGATCGCCTCACTCTACCACAAGGCCCTGGAGGAATACAGGGGGGCCGACCCTGAACAGTCCCTCACGACCTTCGACCAGGTCCTCGCCCTCGACCCGTCAGACAGGGAGGCCCTGGCAGGGAAGATCGCAGCCTTCAGGGTCCTGGGGCGCCTGGACGAGGCGCAGCGCCTTCTCGAGGCGGGGCTCTCCCTGGTGCCGCCCGGCCCCTCGATCCTGTACCAAGAGGGATGGCTCCGCATGGACCAGGATCGACCGGATCTCGCGAAGGAAGCCTTTGGGCGGGCCGCTCTCGCGGATCCGGCCTGGCCTGACCCTGTCCTCTCGAAGGCTTTTGCCCTGGAGAGGCTCGGGAGAGGGGGGGAAGGGGAGATGCTCCTCCAGGAGCTTGCGGCATCCAGGCGGGGGGTTCCAGGGCTCAGGGCCGAGCTGGGATGGTTCTCCCTGATGCTGCACCACCTGGGGAAGGCAAAGGGCATCTTCCTCCAGCTCGCGAGGGCTGATGGTGATCCCGGGGGTTTCCATGGACTTGCGGCCCTCCTCCTTGCCATAGGACGTACCCGGGAGGCGGCGGTCATCATGAAGAGGCTCTCCGGGGCGATGCCCCGCGATCCCCTCCTCCAGGTCAACCACGGGATGGTCCTTGCGAGGGCGGGCGGGCCCCGGGATCTCGCCGATGCCGCGGTCTCTGCAAAGAGAGCCCTCTCCCTCGATCCAAGGTTCGCCCCGGCCCATACCTGCCTCGGGGTCATTGCCTTCAAACAGGGGAGGCTGGATGCGGCAGAGGCCCATTTCATCGATGCGACCCGGCTCTCGGATCCGGCAGGGCACCGGAACCTGGGCCTCCTCGCCTGCTCCCGGGGCCGCTGGAAGGAGGCGGAACCCCACCTCATGCGCGCCGTCCGCCTTGACCCCCTCGATGCCCGGGCATGGGCCGGCCTCGGGGCGATTGCTCTCTGGAGCGGGAAGACAGAAGAGGCTGTCCTCCATCTCAGGCAGGCCGGCACTCTCGATCCCTGGGACACCGGCGCAGCCCGGGGGCTTGTTATCGCCCTTGCCGGGTGTGGTGACACGGGGGAAGCCGAGGAGGTGATCCGGAGATCTCTCGGGCTCACGCCGGGGACGGGGAGGTGGGTGCTCCTCCTCGACCTGGCCGCGCTCCTCATCTCCATGGGGGGGGCTGCGGGCAACCCGGTCCTCGATGAGGAGGCGCAGCAGGTGCTCGGGAAGGCCGAAGCCCTCCGCCCTGACGAACCGGCGGTCCTCTTTTACGAGGGGGTGGTCGAAAGCCGGCTCGGGAACCAGAAGAAGGCCATGGAGCGGTTCGCCTCCTCCATGGTGCGCGAAGAATACCGTACCCCTGCCAATGAGAACATCCGGCGCCTCAAGAAGCGCATCAGGTCGCGGAAGGGCATCCTGGCAGGGATCTCCTCGGCGAGATACGCCCTTGCCGCATTCTCCCTGCTCCAGCTCGCCGCCCTCTGGCTGTTCTTCGTGGTGAGGCTGGTCTCCGAGACCACCTTCGTCCTGCTCATCTCGATCTTCTCGCTGCTCTTCGCCCTCGCCACCTTAATTCCTGCCCGGAATGGAGAGCCCGGGAAGGAGATCCCCCTTGCCCTCACCATCCCCGAGAGGACCTTCGTGCCGTTACCGGAGGGGGATATGGTCTCACCCGCAGTCCGGCTCAGGACTGCCCTCCGGCCCTGATCCGGTACCGCCTCCTCGGCTCTGATCCGGTACCGCCTCCGTCGGCCCTGATCCGTACAAACCTCAGGGGCTGATGGAAAATGAGATATGGCTCAGCCGGACCTCCCGGGAGATCCGATGTGCTTCACGGACAGGCGCGGGAATCCTCGAGGTGCTGGTCGTGGCAAGGACTGCCTCGACCGCTGTCTCCAGGTCCATGGCATGGCCGGCCGAGGCATAGACGGGCCGCGACCCCGCCTTCGTCCTCACCGCCATGCCGACTATCTCGCCCCGGTCCCAGATGGGCGACGTGGTGCCGCGGGCCGGCCCGAACTCCACCGCGTCCCCGGCAAGGATCCGTTTCGCGACCCCGACCGTCGGGATCTTCAGGAGAAAGCCCACGTGGCTTGCGATCCCTGCCCTTCTTGGGTGGGCCCGCCCATGCCCGTCCACGAGGAGGAGATCCGGCTGCCGGGAGAGGGCTCCGACGGCCGAGATGATGGCCGGCCCCTCCCGGAAGGCAAAGAACCCCGGCACATAGGGAAAGGGAACCTCCCTGGACACCCAGCACCGTTCCACCACGTTGAGGTCCGGGAGGCCGAGGACCGCAACGGCCGCATGGACGGTCCTCCCGTCAGGGGAATACGAGGCATCGGCTCCCGCGATGCACCTCATCCCGTCCATGGATACCGGTGGTGTGGCCTCCACCTCCCGGGCGACAGCATCCTGGATGGCCCTCGCCTCGTCGAGGCTTGAAGGGATCTTCAGCAGGGTGCGGGAGGAATCGGCCATCTCACCGGCTCTTCTCCCGCCGGACCCGGACCGAGGCCGCGTGGGCCGAGAGGCCCTCGGCCCGGGCGATGGTCTCGACCACGTCGCCGATGGCTTCCAGCCCATTTCTGTCGATAATCTCCACTGACGAGGTCTTGCAGAAGTGCCGGACGTCCAGCCCCGAGTACAGCTTCGCGTACCCTGCCGTCGGGAGGACGTGGTTCGTCCCCACCGCGTAATCCCCGCAGGCTACCGCCGAGTACTTCCCGACAAAGATTGCGCCGGCGTGCCGCACGCGGGAGAGGACAGGGAGGGGATCGGCCACCTGGATGGAGAGGTGCTCGGGGGCGATCTCATCGGAGGCGGCTACGGCCTCGTCCATGTCCTTCACGAGGACATACCCGCAGTTCTCGAGCGCCTCCTTGAGGATCTCGCGGCGCGGCTCCTTCTCCGCAAGCTTCGCTACCTGCTTCCCCACCTTCTCCGCGAGGGCTGCATCAGGGGTGATGAGTACACAGGCGGCGCGGGGGTCGTGCTCGGCCTGGGCGAGGATGTCATAGGCAAGGATCCGGGGATCGGCGGTCCCGTCCGCGATAATCGCGATCTCGCTCGGGCCCGCGGGAAAGTCGATCTCCACCTCCTCGCGGAGGAGCACCTTGGCCATGGTGACAAAGACGTTTCCCGGCCCGACGATCTTCTGCACCCGCGGGATCGTCTCCGTCCCGAGGGCCATGGCCGCGATGGCCTGGGCGCCGCCCGAGCGGTAGATCTCCGTAACCCCCGCGATATCGAGGGCCACGAGGGTCAGGGGGCTGATGGGCGGCGGGGAGCAGGCGCAGATCTCCCGCACCCCGGCCACGAGGGCCGGGACAGCGCACATCAGGGCCGAGGACGGATACGCTGCGCGTCCGCCGGGCACGTATATCCCTACCCGGTCGAGGGCCGTGGTCTTCATCCCCAGGATGATCCCCTCCTCCACCTCCTGGAGCCAGAGATCCCTCGGGCGCTGGAGCTCGTGGAACCGGGTGATCCGCGCCTCTGCCTCGATGAGGCTCTCCACCACCTCTACGTCGACCTCCCCGTAGGCGGCCTCCCGCTCCTCGTCAGATACCGCGATTTCTTCCAGCTTGTAGTGCCGGGAGAGGGCACGCAGTGCCGCATCGCCCTCTGCGCGGACCCTCCCGATGATCTCCTGGACCTGCGCCCGCACATCCTCCATGCTCTGCTGCCGGGATGCGACCCACTCCCCAATATCCAGCGCCTTCCACATATGCCTAAAATCGGCTGCGAAACGGTTTAAGATTTCCCGGGCCGGAAAAAAAGAGAGACCGGGAGACGAGATGCAGGGAGGTTCCAAAGGTGCGATAGGAACCCATTTGCACCCGGGCAAAGAATTGCTACGTGCTATATACCCGTCTGGACCGGGACACCTGTCTCGGCTGCCACCATCTCTCTCAGTATGGGGTGGAGCTCCGGTGACCTGAGCAGGGCTACAAGAGCACCCATGGCATCCCTGTTCCCTTCCTGCGCAAGTGATCCTAACAGCTCGATCGCCACCTTCTGGTCATTGCTGATCAGCATCTTGCCCGAATTTCGGGCAAGGATATACAGGGTAAGAACCTGCTTGTCCTGGAAGATGACCAACCTATCACCCCGAGGAAGTTATGTATTATTATTTTATAAAACAAAAAGTTTATTAAATCAATTGAACTGATCAGGGACACCACTCTTTCATCCGGCGCGGATGATGGTCCCGATCTTCTCGCCGCGGATGGCTCTCCCGATGTTCCCGGGAACATGGCAGTTCACGATACGGATCTCCCGGATATTTACTGCATTTTTAAGTAGTTCCACGGTCATCCGCTCGATCACCATGTCCTCCATCTCCATCGCCATCAGCTCTTCCGCGGTGATCTCGGGGATGAACTCGGCTCCCGTGTTCTTCCTTGGATCCTCGGTGTAGAGGCCGTCCACGTTCTTGCCGATGATGCAGGACCTGGCCCCCAGGACCTCTGCCATCAGAAAGGCCCCTGTGTCTGTGCGGTGCGGGGGGATCGACCCCACCCTTGGCGGGTGCTCGTAGAGGCCATAGGGTGGCGTCCCGTGCACCACGGGCAGGATCCCCAGTTTCAGCATGGATGGGAGATTCAGTAGATCGCCGGTATGGATCCGGACACCGTTGTACTTCGAGAGGAGGATGGAGACCATGATCGCGTTCTGCTCGCTGATCTTTGACGAGAGCTCGGCGAGGACCCCGGTGGGCATCCCCAGGTCGATGCCGATCTCCATCAGGTGCCGCACCCGGCCGCCTCCCCCGGTTACGACCAGGATCTGATGATCCCGCGAGAGTTCCCCGATCTCCTCGAGGAGCGGGATCATCACGCTCTTCCCGTAGTCCACCGCCGCGTGGCCCCCGATCTTCACCACATTCAGGTCCGGCAGGAGGCGGAGGGTCTCGGTCCTTGCCGTCTTCTTCATGAGTCCCTTGCGCACGAGCGTCTCTCCTTCGAGCCCGCTCCTGATCCCGAAACGCTCGCTGTCTTTCCTCGCCATGGTGGATCAATAAGATGGAATAACTATTAAAAAGAGGCAACTACAAGGGATATACCATATCCCCTGGTGAGGTACCATGAAGATCTACGTGCGCGAGCGACAGAAGGTAGGCGAGGGGGTCCGGCAGCCGATGTTCCGGATCCTCGCGGTCACGGGTGGCCAGATACAGATCGAGGGCACCCATTTCCGGAAGTTCGAGATCGAACGGATTGCAAAAGACATCGATGCCGAGGTTGTCTACCTCGAACCGGAGAAAGAAGGGGAGAAGAAGAAGAGGCGCTGATCAGCCTCGCCGATTCACAATCTTCCTTCTTTTTTAAAACCCCGTGGTTCTTGTTTTTTATTGTTCCTTGAAAAGAGGAAATTAGATCGGGGAGACACTCCCCGAACAGGTACAGTTGAAGGGGGCCACCGTGCATACATCGGGAGTGAGGGGCGTGAAGAGGCTCTTCCCGTACTTTTCTACCCCGTAATCACCGACGAACTGCTTGCCCTCGTCGGAGATGAGCCAGTTGATGAACCGGTCGGCCTGGACGATGTTCACGTTCGAGTTCACTGAACTATTCACGGCGATGGCGCTGTACCGGTTCAGGAGGGATACCTTCTGGGTGATGAGGGGGACCAGGTTGAGCTGGCTCTTGAAGGCAAGGAATGTCCCTTCATCGGTCATGGTATATGCCCCCTTCTGGCCGGCGACGGTCAGGGTCTCCCCCATGCCCTTTCCGAGCGAGAGGTACCAGGCCCCCGAGGTTGCGACATCCTTCGTATAGTTGAAGCCGGCGCCCTTCCAGATGTTCTGCTCAGCGGTGTGGGTGCCTGACTGGTCACCCCGTGAGGCAAAGAAGACGCCGGGGGTGTTGTTCAGCCCGAGCATCCGGATCTTCTTGAAGGCCTCTTCGGGGGTGGTGTTTGTGATGCCTGCCGGATTGCTCGGAGGACCGACTATCATATAATAGTTGTATGCAAAGCAGCGCCGGTTGAGGCCCAAGCCCTTGTCGATGAATGCCTTCTCCTGCGAGGGTGAGTGGACGAGGAGGAGGTCGCAGTCTCCCCGTGTCGCGACCTGGATGGCGATACCGGTCCCCTGCGAGGTGATCTTGAGGTTTATATCCGTCTGGTTCTCGTATAAGTCCTGGACCGCATTGAGGAGACCGGTGTCATAGAGGCTCGTCGTGGTGGCGATGAGGAGGGTATTCGGCGAATGGACCACGGGAGTCGGTGTTGCTGCGACCGTGGTCGTGACTGCGGTTGGAGTGACCGGAGTGGTCCCGGGCTGGGAGGTGCACCCGGCAATGAGGATCCCCATCAGGATCACGAGGGCGAGCATGCATCCCATGCATGCCTTTCTGGAGGTGTGCATGTGGCAGATTAAGGATAATAGAGTTATTTAATTTTTGTCATTTGTTAGTCGTTACGCCATCATTCGAAACCGAGATATAGGGTGGAGGGGCTTGATCGATGGGTGATGAGAAAATGGCAAATGAGATTATCGACGGGTTCATCCAGGCGATCCAGCTCATCGTCACCATGGACCCTGAAGTGGTGAAGATCACCATCCTCTCCCTGGAGATCTCCCTCACCGCCACCCTGTTCTCCGCGTGTATCGCAATTCCCATTGGTGCATTCCTGTACTACCGTGATTTCTTTGGAAAACGGGCAGTGATCAACATCATCCAGACGCTCTATGCGCTGCCGACTGTGATCGCCGGTCTGGTCCTCTTTCTCGTCATCTCCCACCAGGGTCCGCTGGGTTTTTTAAGCCTCCTCTATACAGCCCCCGGCATGGTTATTGCCCAGATGATCCTTGTCCTTCCCCTTATCACGGGGCTCACCTTCTCGGCCCTGAGCGGGATCGATCCGGAGATGCGGCAGACCGTTACATCCTTGGGAGCAACCACTATGCAGTCGGTGAGAACCCTGATCCTCGAGGCGAGGTTCGGGATCCTAGCCGCTGTAATCCTGGGTTTCGGGCGGGCGATCTCGGAGGTGGGTGCCGCCATGATCATCGGGGGGAATATCCGCGGGTACACCCGGGTCCTGACAACCGCGATCTCCCTCCAGACATCCGTCGGGGATTTTGCATTCGCCATCGCCCTCGGGGTCATCCTCCTCGGAGTCGCCATCGTGGTCAACATCGGCCTGAACCTCATCCAGTCGGATTCGGCGTGGAAGAGCGCATTTACATCCTGAGTTCCGGTGAGGTACGAGCGTGATCGAGGCAGGGAGTCTCGCGAAATGGTATGGGGAGAAGGAGATCCTCAGGGACATTACCTTCTCCATTCCCGACGGGGAGATCTTCGGTCTCATCGGCCCGAGCGGCTCCGGGAAGAGTACCCTCCTCCGGCTGCTTGATCTCATCGAGATGCCGACAGAAGGGACCCTCTCGGTCTTTGGCGAGGACGCCCTCTCCCCGGATGCCCGTTTCCATCTCCGCCGCAGGATGGCGATGCTCTCCCAGAAACCCATCATCTTCAACCGGACCGTGTACGAGAATATCGCCATCGGCATGAAGTACCGCGGGGAGAGGGAGGCGACCATCGGGAGAAGGGTAAAGGAAGCCCTTCGCGAGATCGGTCTATCGGATTACTCCAGGCGGTCCGCACGGACGCTTTCGGGGGGAGAAGCCCAGCGGGTCGCGCTTGCCCGTGCCATCGTCACCGATCCCGAGGTCCTCTTTCTCGATGAACCCACAGCAAACCTGGATCCCCCTTCGGCTGAGAAGATTGAAGAGATCATCATGCACCTGAACCGTGAAACAGGAATGACCATCTTCGTCAGCACCCATGATATGCTCCAGGGGCAGCGTCTTGCGGGGAGGATGGGAGTCATGATGGAGGGAAGGCTTCCGCAGATCGGAACCACCATGGAGATCTTCCACAGGCCGGCCACGAAGAACATCGCGCGGTTCGTGCAGGTGGATAATATTTTTCCTGGCACGGTCACGGCGAGCCAGAACGGAGAAGCTTCCATCGAGGTCTCAGGAATGATCTTCAGGGCGATCTCCCCCGTTCAGCCAGGGAAGGGCGCAAGTATCCTCTTCCGGGCAGAGGATGTAACCATTGGTATTGTCGAGGGTCCGAAGACCAGCGCGCGGAATGTCTTTCCAGGCAGGATTAAACGCATGATACCCTCGGGACCGTTTGTTCATGTGATCATCGACTGCGGTATCGACATAACGGCACTCGTAACCATCAGATCTGCAGAAGATCTGGCCCTTGTCATCGGGAAAGAGGTCTGGATATCGGTGAAGGCAACCGCGATCCACGTGCTCCCCGAAAGATAAATGAAGGTCAGGATCGGGAAAGGACCCGAACCAGGTATATGAATCCGGCTTATCCTTCCCAAGGAGAAGGAATCGGCATGATCCCGGCCGTGATCTCATAGGGCAATCGATGCCCTTCGATGGAATACACTTCTTTATCTTCACCGGTATCCAACCTTTTCCATCGGACTGACCGCCGGTGGTACGGTTAGTGAAATGGACGGTATCCTGGATTACCCCTTAATTGGGGGAGCCTGAATGGAGATCACGGTTCTTGCAAGCGGGTCAAAGGGCAACTGCACCTTCGTCATGGGAGAGGATGGCGCCCTCCTCATCGACTGCGGCCTCTCGGCCCGTGAGGCTCTTTCTCGTCTCCGCAATGGCGGGTGCCGTGAGGATACCATCCGGGGGATCCTGGTCACCCACGAACATGTGGACCATATCCGGGGTGTCCAGGCCCTGGCATGGAAGCTCAAGGTCCCGGTCTATGGCACCGGGGGTACCCTTCTGGACCTTGCCAGCGCTGAGACCGGCAGACAGCCGATGCGGCTGATGCGCATTGCCCCCGGGTCAGTGGCTGCCGTCGATGGGTTCGCCATAGAGGCCTTTGCCACCTCCCACGACGCCCGGGAGCCCTGCGGATTCACTGTCAGAAACGGTGACCTCCGGTTCACCTGCTGCACCGATACCGGCCTCATCAGCGACCCTGTCTTCGGGCGTCTCCGGGCATCTGATGCTATCCTGCTGGAGTTCAACCATTGCCCGGAGATGCTCCGGACCGGCCCCTATCCGGAGGTGCTGAAGCGCCGGATAAGATCCCGGCATGGCCACCTTTCCAACGTTTCTGCCGCTGCCTGCCTCCGGGCCCTGGGCTGCGACGTAGGGACCGTGATCCTGGGCCACCTCTCCGAGATCAACAACACGCCGGAGAAGGCCCTCGCCTCCGCGAAGGAGGGGCTCGGGCTCTATTGCGGCGGGGTGCGGGTGGTAGTGGGGAAGCAGCATACAGTTTCGGAGACAGTTCGGATCTGAAACGACTGCCAGATCGGTTCTCTTTCAACGCATCCTGCCCGAATCCATGGGGAGGAGCGGAACCGCCGGTTTATCCGGTTTCTTCCCTTGCCGGAACACACGGTTCAGGGCCCCTCACGATGAAACCTCCCGTCAGACCGGGCACTGGAAACAGATTCTTTCGCCTTTTCGAGCCAGCCGGCCGCCTCGTCCGGGTAAGCGTCAAAGGCTGGCACGTAGGGCTTCACGTCCAGAAGAGGGGTGCCGTCAATGATATCCAGGTCTTCAACCGTAAGTATGCCCCCGTGGACCGAGATGAGCCGAACGATGGAGATCCCGATGGGATTCGGGCGCGTGGGCGCCCGGGTGGCAAAGACCCCGCGATCGGTGCTGTCCAGGTACGGCCTCACGATGAGGGGACCCGGTCGGCTCCGGTGGAAATGGTAGATCAGGGTCACCCTGGAGAACCCCTCCAGATCCCGGAGGCCGTCCCGGTACGGCGGGAAGATCTCCACCGTCCCCCGGATGCCCCGGGCACCCGGAGGCTGGATGGGCATCCCTGATGGATCATGGAAGGGGGAATGGATGATCCCGATGGGGGTATAGGTGATTGGGGACGGATCCATTACCCGCCCCTCCCCCGGGCCGGTGTTCTCATACTCATCAGGTACCTCCCCCTTGCGTAAGAATTGCGCGGTGCAGTCTGCCAGGGAAGGGGATGACACCTGATCCATACCAAGGTTCATATCCAAGGAGTGAACATCATCCTGCGGTGAAAACGATGAAGATCAGTGCTCGTAACATCCTGAAAGGAAAAGTGAAGAAGATTACGCCGGGAAGCGTCAACTCGGAAGTCATCCTGGAACTGCCTGGGGGGCAGGAGATAACCTCGATCATCACGAGAAAATCGGTGGAATCCCTCGGGCTTGCAGTCGGGAAACCGGCCTATGCCGTGATCAAGTCGAGCGAAGTGATGATTGCTGTAGACTGAATGTACCTTCCCTGTTTTTTCTCGGTTTGTATTCCGCCATCCCAGAACCGGCATCAGCACATAACGGGATTGTTCAGGGGACAGCCGGTGAACCGAACCCCCCGGGGGCACTTAGGACAGAAAAAAAGGAGGATGGGTCTCTCCTCGCGTTATTTCTTGAGCTTTTCGATGGCAATGCCGCCAAGGGTCAGGGGCGTAGTCGGATCGGCCGTGTCAGCGGCACCCGGCTGTGTATCGTATACCACAGCGCCCGTTGCCTTGTCCCAGATCCTGATCCGGAACAGGTCCTGTTGTGGTTTCGACCCGCCGTCGATCACCGAGACGAGGAAGCCGTAGGTCTTCTCCCCCTTGATCTTGCCGCTCCCCTGGTAGAAGGCCTTCTTTGCCTCCTTCTGGATCACGAGCCAGTCGTACGACATGGAGGTAAAGGCGATCTTCCCCTTCGGGAACTGGAACGCGGTCACCCCTTTGAAGGGCTCCTTCTTCAGGACCGGGTACCTCGCCAGGAACTCCAGGGTGGCAGGACCGGTGGCAATCGGATCGGCTGCCAGAGCCCCCGCGGGGGACTTGATGCTCCCAGCTCCCGCCACGAACCCGCTCTGCGGGTCATAGACGATGAACTGGGTGCTGCTGGTGGCCGTTGCTTCAACCCCCATACTGTCCTTGAGGGTCACCTTCACGATGTAGAACCCTGGCATGGTGTAGGCGTGGCTTCCGGTGATGGAGTGGGCCGTCTCGTCCACAACGCCCGCTGACGTGGTCCCATCGCCCCAGTCAAAGACCGCGGTGTGGGTGTCGTACGGGTCGGTGAAATAAGCCACGGCGGTTGCGTCAGTACCGACCTTCACCGGGTCCGTGGAAATGGTGAGGGAGTCGATGACCGGCCGGAGGTTCAGGATGATGGTGTTGATCCCGCCGACTTGGAGCCCGCCTGTGGGAACGCCCACGCCCTTCAGCTTCAGCGGCCAGTTCTTGTCGGTCTCCGGGAAGGTGGCACCGTTCAGGGTGCTGGTCACGATGTAGTCGTTGCTCCGGACCGTGGGCACGCTGTCAAAGACCTTCGTGTAGCCATCCCTGGCCTTGACCACGATATCGTAGCCTGCCAGTGCCAGCTCCTCGTTGTATGCCGTGTTGGAGTGCATGTCCGCGTCGTCCACGAAGCCTGCCAGGAACCAGAGGGGCATGCCGTTCCAGGTCCCCTTGGAGTCGGTGTAGCTCACCCCGTGGTTCGCCCCGAACTGGCAGGCCAGGGCCTGCTCGAAGTAAGTCTTGGCCACGGTGTAGGCGATCCCGCCCACCCGGGTGCCGTCCAGCTGGAGGTCCCACTGGGTCTCAGGTTTCGTGTAGACCCGGATCTCTGTCACGTACTTGGCAGATAGACCGGCGGCTGATGGGTATAGGATACCCGGGGCATACTGCCCGTAGTCCGGGTCCGAGGGGTCATAGGACTGGTAGTAGTAGTGCCAGTAACCGGGCGGCATCGTCTCGTGCATGTCCCACTGGGCGTAGATGTGGTCATCGGGCATGAAGAAGAGCCGCATGCCGTCCGCATAGCTCGGTACGTACTTCCCGTCGGCGTACCAGGCCAGGATCGCGTCACCCTGGAGTGCCTGGATGGCCGGTGTGGTGTACACGCTGGTGTAGGGCAGGATGGTCTTGTACCCATCGGAGGCGACGAGGACCAAGTCTGTGCCGGCTCCCATGCCGCCGACGAGGCTCACCAGGTCATAGAGCCGGGTACCCTTCACGGCATTGGAGATCTTGAACCCGCCCTTGGTCTGGTCGTACTGTCCCCAGATATCGGTCGGGTCCATGGTGACCCCCTGGAACTTGTACTGGTTGGTCCCGTCGCCGATTGTGTCGAACTGGGCAATCATCGCGGTGTAGTCGATCAGTACCTCATCTACCACCGTCGTCCGGTCATCCCCGTACTTCACGATGTGGAGCTTCGGAATCTGCACGGGTACCCCGAACTCGGTGAGCTCGATCTCGGCAATCTTCCCCACGCTGCCCCCACCCAGGGCCCCGTTGGGTTTGGTCACGGCATCGCCGACGAGCCTCAGCGGGCCACTGGTGGTGAGCGGAGCACCGTCCATCATGGTGGCGATGATGTACCGGTTACTCCACGCCACGTCGGTGCTCGCAAAGGTCTTCGCAAAGCCATCGCTTGCCTTCACGGTAACCTTGTAACCGGCCATGGCCTGGACCGCGTTGAACTCGTGAGGCTGGCGGTCGTCAACCCAGCCGGCCAGGAACCAGAGGGGGATACCGGACCAGACATGGGTCTCCTTGATACTGCCATCATCATTCTTGATGACCTGCGTCCACTCCACGTAGTGGCCGGATGCCGGGCACCCGAGCCCTTCCTCGATCTCTACCTGGGAGAGGACGTCGGTGATCTTCCCCTTCACAGCCAGGTTGTAGCTGCCCGGTTCCGCCGGGGGCGTCTGGAGCTCCAGGATCTCGATCCGAACGATCGTCCCCACCCGGTCTTTCCCGGAAGTGATGGCGGGGCCATTCAGCTTCAGCGGATAGCCGTCCGCTGCCGTCAGCTCCACGCCGTTCTTCTTGTTGGCCACGATATAGCCATCATTGCGCTTCACCTGGGCACTGGTGAATGTCCTGCTGTAACCGTCGGCCGCAACCATCTTGACGGTGTAGCCGGCGTCTGCCACCGTGTCGCTGAACGTCCAGTGATCCGCCAGCTCGATGTCATCCACGGATCCCAGGAGCACCCAGAGGGGCACACCGGACCACTTGGTACCGGATCCATCGGTCCACTCAATGTAGTGGTCGGACATGGGGCAGGCGAGGCCTGCCTCGTACTCGGACTTGGGGATGGTGTCACCGACCTCCCCCAGCATTTGCAGGGTCCATGCTTCGGGAGGTTCCGGGAGACCTGAGAGCTCGATCCGCGCGATTCCTCCGATCTGCTGGCCTGTCAGAACCCCCGATCCCTTCAGGTGGAGGGGCCAGGAGGGCTTGCCTGCAGGGGTGGTGGGGGGGAGGGGGGCATCGTTCAGGGTATTGGCCACGATGTAGTTGTCGTTCCGGGCGATGGCTGCACTATCCAGAGTGATGGACGTGCCGTCCGACCCGATGACGTTCACCTCGTAGTGCTCCGCGGCGATGTCGTCATTGAAGTTGAAGTGGAGCGGCCCCACGTCGGGATCGTCGTCCACCATGCCCACCAGGAACCAGAGCGGGACCCCGCCCCATTCGTTCCCGTCGCCATCGGTCCAGAAGACCTGGTGGCCGGAGCTCGGGCAGGTGAGGCCCTCTTCGAAGTAGGCCTTGTCGACGGTTGTATCCACCGCCCCCGAAAGCTCAAGGCTCCAGTCGGTGGGCATCGTGATGGCATCGATGTAGTCCGTCTTCACCTCGTCGTCAGAGCCCAGGGTGTTCGTCACGGTGAGCTTCACCGTGTACTTCGCCACCATGTCGTAGGTGAAGGACGGGTTCTGCTCGGTGGAATCCACCGTGCCGTCGTTCTGGAAGTCCCACTCGTAGGAGAGGTGGGCAAGACCAGTGGACTCATCCTGGAAGTTCACGGTGAGGGGCGCCAGGCCGGTCAGGGGCGATGCCGAGAACTTCGCAACAGGATAATCGGGGGCCACGACGTCGGCCACGGTCTTAACCGCCGCCGTTGCCTCAACGATGGCCTGGGTGTAAGTCGGGTGAGCACCCCCGGAATATCCTGACACGTAGTAGAACTTAACCTCGTCATTGTCGTTGAGCTGGATGACGTTCAGGCCGTCAGGTGTGTTTCCATATCCGTCCTTGTAGACCTCGTTCACGTACGCGAACCACTTGCCCGGGCTGTTGTACATGTAAGTGCCCACGTCGTCCAGCAGGAGCACGCTATCGTAGGTCCACCGCTTGTCGGTCACGCCGTAGGTGAGGCCGGTCGCGTGGAGAGCCCCCAGCGGGGTATCCTCCTGGATCGTGTAGCTGGTCATTTCCTTGGACAGCTGAGTGAAGGGGGCGTCCTGGACGAGCGTCACCGTGCCGTCGAAGAGCACATCCATCGTGGGCGGTGCGGGGTCGTCGCTGTAGATGAGAATCCTGTTAACATATTTCACCGAGAGCCCGCTGCTGGACGGCCAGAAGGTGCCGTCATAGTAGTAATGCCAGCGGTCCGCGGCCAGGTTCTCGTGCATATCCCAGTTGCCGAATACGTGATAGCCCCACGGGTTCGTGCTCGTATTGGCAAAGAAGAAGAGACGCATACCGCTGTAGAAATCGGGCGGGTAGCCAGTCCCCTGAGCTTCTCCTGTGCCATCCTCCCCGACATACCAGGCAAGCACCATCCGGAAATAGTCCGGATTCGAATAGACATCATCGTAATCAAAACTCTTAGCAAAATTGTCCGTCGCTTTGATGGTGACATATTCGCCGGCATTCATGCCACCCACGAGGTTGCAGAGGTCCCTGACATCGGTTCCCTTCACTGCACCATAGTCCCGGGACATAACATTGACCTCTTCCGCCGGATCCCACATGTTGGCAGGATCGAACGTGGGGCCCTGGAAGTAGTAGTGGGTGGTCCCATCCCCGTAGACCGGGAGCCCCAGGTTGGTCTCCATGTCCGGGATGGATAGTGTTCGCTGATCCAGTACCGTCGTCCCGTCATTCGCATACTTGATGACGGTAACTTCTGTGGAGGCCGCCGCAGCCGGGAGCACGAGCACCAGGCCAGCCAGCAGCAGCACCATCAAAACCTTCTGCACTCTCGTATCAGTCATAGAACATCCTCACGGGTGGTTCTCATCATAGAGTTGATAACGGAGAGAAGTCAACATGTCCAAATAAGAATGTTGTCATTTCCGATTTTGTCAATGCAATTTAATGAACAATATGAATAATTCGCGTTTCTCCCGGCGGATCCCACTCTTTCTCCATAAAGATACCGGTTGAGAGAATCTCCTCCGGCCATACCGATCCTGCAATGACGGCACCGTTTCCTGCCAATTCATCAGAATCTGATGGAAAACCATGTTCAGTGAAAACAAATGAACCGGGCTTCGCGATGGCGATCCGGATAATCGTAAAGGGCTGGCACTCCGAAAAAAGGTACTGTGGGGTAGTTATTTCCCGCGCGCCCACCGGAGACGGATGACAGGCACTCCCAGCGCGCCCAGGGTCGCCGGCGCGCCAAAGCCGGGAATGCCCGGGGATCGCCCCTCCCCGCCGGCGCGCCGGCTGCCCCACCTTCGGCCACCACCACCGCCCGGGGTTTGAACCGGCTTCGTCGCGGCGGTGAGGGTCCCGGCGTTCCACATCCACCGCGGTGGGGAGAACTATCCAGCGGCCGTTAGACCGGTTGTACCGGGCCAGGGCCAACTTCTGCGCATTGTTCCCAGCTGCCTTCAGGTCCGCGCCGGTATACCACACGATGACGGTGGCGTCCTTTGAAGGAGCCTCATCACCCCGTCTCCCGGAAAAGGAATAAAGAGGGTAGCTTTCTCCTGAGGTCACTTCAGGAGTTTCTCGATGGCGATTCCGCCAAGGGTCAGGGGGGTCGTCGGGTCGGCCGTGTCAGCGGCACCCGGCTGTGTATCGTATACCACAGCGCCCGTTGCCTTGTCCCAGATCCTGATCCGGAACAGGTCCTGTTGTGGTTTCGACCCGCCGTCGATCACCGAGACGAGGAAGCCGTAGGTCTTCTCCCCCTTGATCTTGCCGCTCCCCTGGTAGAAGGCCTTCTTTGCCTCCTTCTGGATCACGAGCCAGTCGTACGACATGGAGGTAAAGGCGATCTTCCCCTTCGGGAACTGGAACGCGGTCACCCCTTTGAAGGGCTCCTTCTTCAGGACCGGGTACCTCGCCAGGAACTCCAGGGTGGCTGGACCGGTTGCGGCCGGATCGGCTGCCAGGGCTCCCGCAGGGGACCTGATGGCCCCCGCTCCTGCCACGAACCCGCTCTCCGGATCATAGACGATAACGGGCTGGGTGCTGGTGGCAGTTGCCGTGGCATCCCTGCTATCCGTCAGGGTCAGGCTCACCGTATAAAAGCCCGGCCTGGTGTAGGCATGAGTCCCGGTCACCGAGCCCGAAATCTCCGATCCGGTCTGTTCGTCGACCACGCCGGCTGACGTGATCCCGTCGCCCCAGTCAAAGACGGCCGTGTGGGTGTCGGAGGGATCGCGGAAGGCCGCGGTCGCTGTGATCCCGGTGTTCACCAGGGTAGGTTCGGTGGGTGCGGTTATGGAATCGATAACCGGGGGCGAATTCAGCGACATCACGACCGTCTCAAAGACCGTGCCCGGCGGGTACACCGTGGTGATGCTCTTGAGGTCAGCGGAGACATCCGCGACCCGGATCACCTCTGCTGTGGCAGTCTTTGCCACGGGATCCACGGTCACCTTGATATAGGCGAGGGCGTACTCGAGGCTGTTCTGGGAACCTTCGGCCCGCGGGGTCGCAAGGTTGTAGGCAGGCCCGCCACCGGTCCCCGAGACGAAGTAATGGATGTGATTCACCAGGAACCGTTCGTAGGCATGAACATGCCCGTTGAAGACCGCGAGCACGTTGTTTGCATAGAACTCGTCCTCCCACTCTGCCCTGATATTCTCATATCCGCCGAAGTGCTTGGAATCGGAACTGTAGGGCGGGTAGTGGAACGAGACGAACCGGAAGGGTTTCTCCGTTGCCTGGAGGTCTCCCTCCAGCCATGCACTCTGTGTCGGGAAATCCGGCCATGCCCAGTCATTGCTGTCCAGGATGGTGAAATGCCCGTCCCCGCAGTCGAAGGAGTAGTAGTCAGGGACGCCGTAGGCGGCGACGTAGTTCGGACCGTTGTCATCATGGTTCCCCCGCGCCGGGAAGACCGGGAGGCCGGCCATCATGTTCTTTCCGGCTGCAAAGTACCGGTCCCAGTCGTCCATGCTGGCAGCATCGTTCACGAGATCCCCGGAGTTGAGCACGAAGAGCACGTCCGGCTCCTCCGCGATCCGGTCCGCGACCAGCTTGTGCCGCTCCAGCTGGCTGTAGGTGGGGAGCTGGTCCTGCGTGTCGCTGTACATGACGAAGGTGAACGCACCGCTCTCCGGGAAGGTCCGGAAGTGGAGGTCGCCGGTTTCCCGGGCGCCGTACAAGACCCGGTAGTGGTAGAGGGTATCGGGGGCCAGCCCGGCAAGCGAAACTTGGTGGAGCTGCGTGCTCACCCCGTCGCTGGCGGTCTGGTCGTACGCGGTGTGTGCCGAATAGTACTCGTCTGTGGCGTACTCCACGGTCATCTCCGTCGGCCTCGCGGTTTTCGCGTTCACCGTCAGGCCGGTCGCCGAAGCACCGGTGAGGTATGGGCCCCAGGTGAGCACCGGGCGCACCTCGATGAGGTCAGTCTTCGTCTCGGTGTCGCTCCCGGCGATGTTTGTCACCGTGAGGGAGACCGTGTACGTGCCGGGATCAGTGTAGATCCAGGAGGGGAACTGCTCGGTGCTGTCCACCATCCCGTCGTTTGTGAAGTCCCAGGCATATGCGAGGGGAGTCGTCCCGGTCGACTTGTCAATGAACTGCACCTCCAGCGGGGCGATCCCGGTCATCGGATCCGCGATGAAGTCCGCGGCCGGGGGTGTCGGGGGTTCCGTCACGGTGATGAGCCCGATCTTCGTCTCGGTGCTGCTCCCGCCTTCATTCGTTGCCGTCAGGGAGACCGTGCAGGTCCCGGCGGTGCTGAAGGTGTGGGAGGGGCTCTGTGCCGTGTCGGTTGACCCGTCGCCAAAGTCCCAGGCCCACGATGTCGGGGAACCCGTCGATGCGTCTGTGAACTGGACCGTCAGGGGAGCATACCCGGACGTGGTATCTGCGGTGAAGGATGCAACCGGTGCCGGGGGTCCACCTCCTCCGGTATATGTCACCTCAAGATAGGGACGTTTCGTAGCGTCGGCGTATTCACTTGAATAAAACTTGACATAGTTAGTACCCTGGGATTCGGTCTGATCCTTTACCAGCCATCCATAATTGGGAGTGCCATCAGTAAATGCCTGCACGTCTGATGTAATATCCCACACGACCCAGGAATTCGCAGTTGTCCCGGTTGCAGCACTGGAAATTGGCATGAGAACATTCTTACCGAAAATATTCCTCCATGTTACCAAGGTCTCGACCCAGCTCTCGGTTACCCTGTGGACGTCATAGGTCCTGCCAGTGCCGACAACAAGGCTCCAGATGTCAAGATGTAGTGTCGCGGAGTCGATGGAAGCACCGGCAGGTATCGAGGTAAGATCAAAGTGAACGACTGTCCGCCGGTTCATGCCAGCCCTTGACATCACGTAGAGATAGTCGTGAATATCATCCCCATTTCCATCCGGTGAATTCTCCATCAGGAGACTGTCAGCATCGGCAGGAATTGTGACTGTGGTAACCCCTCCCCCGGAACTCTGGACCGTGATATAACCAGTCTTCACCTCGTCGTCACTACCTGCGGAATTCGTAACGGTGAGCTTCACCGTGTAGGTGCCGGCAGCAGGGTACACGTGGGACGGGTTCTGGACCGTTGCATCCAACGTGCCGTCGTTCTCGAAGTCCCACGCGTACGTCAGGGGCGATGTCCCCATCGATTCATCGGTGAAGTGGACGATGAGCGGGGCGGTGCCGGTCAGGACATCGGACGTAAAAGCTGCGGACGGGGGAACCGGTGCCGGGGTGACAGTGATGTAACCGTCCTTCACCTCGTCATCGGTTCCGCCGGCATTGGTCACCGTGAGCTTCACCGTGTAGGTGCCGGCCGTATCGTAGACATGAGACGGGTTCTGGGCTGTATCATCAGTCACGCCATCATTGTTAAAGTCCCAAGCCCACGACGTCGGGGAACCGGTCGATGCGTCAGTGAAATGCACGGTAAGCGGGGCGGTGCCGGAAGTCACATCCGAGGTAAAAGCCGCGACGGGTGCGACCGGGCCCGCGGAGCTGATGATCCGGATCTCGGAAACGTACTTCACCGAGAGGCCTGTTGTGGTCGGGTAATTCTCGCCGCCCTGGATGTAGTAATACCAGTACTCCGGTGCGGCAGCCTCGTGCCAGTCGTAGTTCCCGAACGCGTGGATTCCCCACGGGTTCACGCCGTCATCCGCGAACCAGACGAGGCGCATGCCGTCCGTGTAGCCGGTGTCGGGGTATTTGCCCGGGGTGGCCGGATCAAAGTCAAAATCGGTATACCATGTCAGGACCATCGGCCCCTCGCGGGAGGAGTACCCGTACACGTTCGCGTACGCGAAATCCTTGGTCATCCCGTCTGATGCGCGGACACGGAGCGTGTCGCCCGGGGACATTCCCCCGACGAGGTTGCAGAGGTCTTTAAAGTCTGTGCCCTTCGCAGCGCCCATGTCCTTTTCCTGGACATTGGTATCTTCGTCGGGGTTCCAGCGGAGCGCCTGTTCGGTTGCATCATCAGGGTCGTCCACAAAGACCGGGCCCTGATGATAGTAATGGATCGTTCCGTCGCCGAGTACGGGCAGCGTATCCCGCATCTGCTGGTACGTCAGGGTCTGTTCGGCGAGGACGGTCGTCCCGTCGCTCGCGTATTTTACAACATGCACCTGGGTCGTTGCCGCCATCGCGGGTGCGATGAAGAGCGCAAGGCATATGATCAGGAGGAGGTATCCTCTGATTCCTATCGGGAACAGGGGGTGATTTATTGTTGTGTGTGCCATCGCCATCTCCTCCTCACATATTGCTGTGGTGGTGAGTGACCACCAGTCTGACGTAGTCGGTCTCGATACGCGAGAAGAATACTTCATCCCCGGGAGTATTTTCAACCGCAAGAACTGTCACATTGCCTGAATTGACGTAGTTGGTGATGCCCGAGGAAATCTCTCCGGTCAGGGTAACTTCTTCGCCGCTTGGGGTGCTGTCGAGTTCCTGGAATCCCGAGCCATCCCAGATATAGAGGCTTGTTCCATTGGCACTGCCGCCGGAATCATGCCAGCCTCTCCCGTTCCATGTGATGACCAATTTCTCAAGCTTATTGACAGGGCCATCCTTGTCTGTCGCCGTATCAATTGAGAAGTTGAACCTGTGCGCTGCATAGGAACCGGCACTAAAGTCGATCTGGAATGTTCCCTCGTCATCAGCGATGTTACTGGTTGAACCTAATGGATTACCCGGTACGTCAATCGAACTAGGTGGATCCGAGCTCACCTCTCCCTTATACGCCCATCCCGTTGTATCACCGGTCGTGTTGAAGTCGTGCCGGTGCGGCGGGTAGATCTTGAGCTGGTTCACGTACTTGACGGACAGTCCCTTTGCCGAGGGCCAGATGCTGCTGTAGTTGTACCGGTACCACGGTGCAAGGGAATCCCGCATTTCAACGAGCGTGAAGTTCAGGGAGTCCGCAACGCCGTAGGGGTCTGGCCGCGGGTTATAGAAGAACGAGCGGATACCTTCCGAATACCCGGGAACTGGTCCTGACACGCTGTCCCACCAGGCGAGGACGAGGTTCCCCTGGCCGCTCGCAGGTTCATAGATATTCGTGTAGTTGAAGTACCGGGTCATGCCGTCGCTTGCCTTCACGAAGATCTCATCCCCGGCAGACATACCGCCCACGAGGTCTGTCAGGTTGCGGACATACGTTCCGTTGTGCCCGTAGTAGAGGATCATGTTCTGCCCCGCCGTCCCGTAGGGATCAGCAGAGTTAAACGTTGGTCCCTGCATGTAGAGGGGGCCGTTGCTGTCGACGTTTAGGAATGACGACTGCATCTGGCTCCACTCCCGTAATTCTGACCTTTCGGCAAACGAGTAGTTGTTTGCCGCGTACTTGATCACCGTGACATTCTCGCTCGCCGCAGATACCGGCGCGGCCAGTATCCCGCAGAGGACGAGAAGCAGGGTGAAAACAAGAAATCGTTGGCTCAGCCTGTTCATATGAAAACACCGAAGTACCGAACCAAATCGATGGATCGGTATTGGGTTCTGGTTTCACGATACGATAAACATTTTTATTTGAATTCTTTCATTAGTAAATTAGACTAAGTAAACTTTTTTGGAGACAGAATAAGATTTCAGGACATCCTCAGGTTCGGGAAAAAGGACGAGCGATGTATGATTTTCCATAAACGCGGAAAGACGCAGCAACCCGGAACTCGATCCATTTATCATGTGCCGTTAAAAATGCAAGAAACGGGATATTCGGGTTCGTATTGAGAAAATTTCATCTCTTTCTTGCCGGATACCGAAATACGGGCAGGATATACAGGAAAAAAGAGGCATCACCTTCCAGAGGGATTGATGCCCGGGGAAAAAAGGAGCGAGGGCCGTCCCTACCACCTCCGCGTTACCCGCAGGCAGAGGGTGGCTGCCCCGAGGGCACCCAGGGCCGCCATCGCACCGAAGCCGGGGATGCCCGAGGGCTTCGTCTCTCCTGCCGCGGGTATGGCTCCGGTACTGCCGCCCGTCACCACCACCGCCCACGTGCTGAACCGGTTCGTGGTAGCGGTGAGGGTCCGGGCGTTCGCGTCCACGGTGGTGGAGAGCACCGTCCACTTGCTGTCAGAGCGGTCGTACCGGGCCAGCGCCAGCTTCCGGGCATCATTCCCGGCCGCCTTCAGGTCGGCGTCGGAGTACCGGACGGTGACGGTGGCGTCCTTCGCGAGGAGCCCCATCACACCGTCCACGGAGAAGACCGTGGACGCGGCCTTCACGCCTTCGGGGAGCGGCGGCAGGTCGCCCCGGAAGGGCACCACCGAGACGGTGCCGCCGGAGAGGAACGCCCCTTGCGGGAACCGTACCGTGATCTCGCCGCCGGGGGTGGCCAGCGTTGCCGGGCTGTCAGGGGAGACCGCCACGCTGGCTTCAGCAAACGGCGGGATGTACTCCTCCTGCACGGTGAAGGAGTTACTATCCTCATCCAGCACAGTCCCGTCCTGGAGAGTCATGGTGGACTTCACTGTGTAGGTGCCGATGGGGAGCCCGGTAGTGATCCCGGTCTCGAACCGGACCGATTGGCTCGGGATCATCGCCCGGGAGAAGGGCTGGCTCGCTGCCGTTGCCACCGTGCGCCCCGCCGCATCTGTGACGGTCAGCCGGTTCACCGCCCCATAGTAGTGGTGGTTCCCGGTATTCTTCAGCACCGTAGAGACTGTGATGGGCTTCTGTGCCACCACCTCCCCCACAGAGACCGAGGTGATCTCGCCGGTCTCGACCAGCTTGGTGCCTTCGACGGTGAGCATCACGGGCACCAGCACGGCAGTGGCAATGGCCGCCTGGCCGGTGCCAGAAGCCGCCGGGTGGATCAGGATCACGGCGTACTGCCCACCATCGCCCACGTCACGGGGTACCCTGATGGTGGCGGTGAACTCCCTCCGGTCACCAGGCTGGAGGCGGACCGTAGGCGACGGCACTGAGACGATGGATCGGGCGGAGTAGGGGCTGGTGTCCATGTCAGGCGTAAGCCCTGCGTAAGAACCTGCATCCAGGGACTGGCCGAAGCCCAGGATCTCGATGGCGTATTCCGACGCCGCATCCTCCGGCTTGATGGAGATCGCCATCGGGAAGATATAATTCGTTCCGGGCTTCACGTCCATCATGATCTTGGCACCTTCCACCTTCAGGGCGGCAGCGGGAATAATCAGCGCGGCAATAAGTACCAATAAAATTGTGGTGATACCCAGATGTGAAGAAGATACTTTGTTGCCAGTCATCGAGCGTAATCCTCCATAGTGATTCTTTTTGGAAAAATAAAGAATTATGATGGGAATCAGACGGATCCCTCCCGGTGAGCAATCCGCTGATCAGTTTGCATTTGCCGTGAACGTGATAACTATTTGATAAACCCCGGCTGCATCACCAACTGAGATTACCTGCCTCACATATGCCGTTTTTGTAGTACCTGATGGAGCTGGAGCTGTCCCGGACATGAATGAAGGGTCAGGCAAATAAGTAGTTGGATTTGCTGCTTGTCCGAAATTGAACTTCGCGGCGAGTTTTAGCCCAGTTCCATCTGCCACCGTGGTCATGTATCCGTTATTGGTTGCTTTTGCGTCGGTGGCAGTTACAGACCAGCTCGCAGAATTCGTAGTAACATTAACAACAGACGATCCCGTTGCAGGAGTTCCGTTGAGCATAGTAGCGAAAGGTATCGCCGCAGGAGCAACCGATAAAGCCACAGTAGGTCCAATCGTCCCTGACACAGTGACGTTATCCATATCCGACGCCGCCGATACCGCTCCCGGGAGCACCAGGAGCACCAGCAGGGCTGCAAGGCCCGCTAAGAGCATCTTTCTCATCTTGCACCTCACACACCCTGCGCAACAGGGTGAACGGGAAAGACTTGAGGGGATGGTCTATAAAGGTTGCGAAACTTTTCTCAAAAGTTAATTAAACATAATTTACCTGCCGGAGAATGTGCGGCCTCCCCACATGCGCTTTGCCGGTGGTTTTTCCCCCTGCGTAAGGGTTCCTCGCAGATACGTGAACCGGGAGCTTTTATATCCTTGATGCCAGATCAGAGGGGTAGGCGCGGGCCTGCGCTACCGCGGGATCAGTTCACGGATGATCCCTGCTTCCGCCCGCATGAACCCGGCCTGCTCCCCGGATATGAGCCGGAACCGCTCGAAGAGGGTCACCCGGCTGGAGAAGACCTGGAGCTCGGCGCTGGCGGCCCGGTAATTCTTTCTCAGGATCAGCTTCTCTGTGATCTCCAGGTGGAGGGAGAGGAACCACTTCACCCACCCATCCACCGGGAGGGTCGCGATGTACCCCTGCAGTGCCTGGACCCGGGTCAGGGCACCGGGTTCCGACACGGTGATGTACTCGGGTTTCGTCTCCACGTCAGAGGTGGCGGCGTTTGAAACGGTGAGGATGACGGTATAGCTCCCGGGTCGGTGATATACGAAGGGCGGGTTCTGCGCGTCGCTATCCACAATCCCGTCCCCGTCCAGATCCCAGGCCCACGTCGTGGGGTTCCCGGGAGAGCGATCGGTGAACTGTACTGTCAGGGGGGCGTCGCCACTTCGGGGCGCGCCGGTGAAGTCCGCAGAAATGCCGGTGTCCGCAAGGATCGTACCCGAGATGGTCAGGGACGCGCTCCCGTCCGCCGCTGGGGCGGATGGCGCAAGGGGGATAAGGAGAAGCAGGAGGATGGCGAGGAACTCCACTTTCCTGCCCGGTGTCCCGTACATAATTCTCTCCGTCATCATTGCACCGATGGCCGCACTTCCACGGCAGCGAGGATCGGGTTGTTACGTCCCGCTGGCTTATTTACGCCTGCCAGGGGCCGGAGCTGCAGGTCCAGGATCCCGTCGGCCACCGTCACGATGTGGACCTCGTCATCGGCCTTATAGCGGCCGCCGCTCGCGGTGAACGGCCGGTAGGCGGAGGTCATGACAGTATTTTCCAGTACGATGTCAAAGACCCGCCGGTTGTCGTTGTAGTTCGGCTCCACGTACTTCGTGGTGACCTGGAAGTTGCCGTTTCTCACGGTGAACCGGTACAGGAGCTGGCTGTTCGAGACGGTGCGCCACTCCTGGAAGAGGGGGTCGTCGAGGGTGTTCCCGATGGGCTGCTTGGTCCGGTCGGTGGAGGAGGATGTGATCCAGCCGTAACTCCCGCTGGAGTAGCGTTTATCCTGGAGCCAGAGAAGCCCCCCGGTGTCAGTATACGTCGTCTTCGGGGCGCCGCAGTTGAGCCGGTAGGAGACGCGGATGTACGCGGGCTTCACCTCCACGCTGGCCCCCTCATCGTTCTCCACCCTCAACGAGACGGTGTAGACCCCGGCCAGCTGGTAGGTGTGCCTCGGGTTTTGCTCGGTGGAAGTGGACCCGTCGCCGAAGTCCCAGGCCCATGATGCAGGACCTCCGGTCGAGAGATCGGTGAACTGCCCGGTGAGGGTTGCGAGACCGGAGGTGGGCGTGCCGCTGAACTCGGCGACGGGGCCCCCGGTCGCTACCACGGTCCCCGAGATGGTGAGGGTTGCGGAATCTCCGGCTGCCACACCCGCCACCAGCAGGAGGGCCCCCAGCAGGAGGGCGGCCGCAAAGAGGAAGGGAGTCCTCATCGCCGCAGCCCCTAATCCGCGTATCCCGTGAAGGTGATCACGATCCGGTACACATGCGACGCGGTGAGGGCAGGGTCACCCGCCGCGATCACCTGCTTGAGGCCAATATCGTAGTCTCCAGAGCTGGTGCCGCTCTGCACCTCCTGGTCGGTCCCGGAGAGGGTGACGTAACTCCTGGTCCCGCTCTTCACCTGGATAGCATTGGTGAGGAACTCACCTCCCGTCACGTAGGCGGGGTCGGCGTACTCGGCCATCTTACCCTCGGTGCCCGCGGGTTTCCCGCCATCCTTGGCGTCCTTCACCGAGACGTGCCAGGTGCTGGCAGTGGTGGTGACGGAGAGGTTCACGGAGGAGGTATTCTCGTTGTCACCAGGCACGAGATCCCAGCCAGAGATGCCACCTGTAGTGTCGATGGAGATGGTGGGCGTGGTATAGGTGACCACGTAGGCTGCCTTGGTCTCGGAATCGGACCCGGCAGCATTGGTGGCCGTCAGGCCCACGGTGTAGCTGCTGGTGCCCGTGTAGGTGTGAACGGGATTGCGATCGGCGGAGGTCCCCCCGTCCCCGAACGTCCAAGACCAGGAGGTGGGGGTGTTGGTGGAGGTGTCGGTGAAGTACACCGTCAGCGGGGCCGTGCCGGTGATGCTCCCCACCGGCTGGGACATGGTGACGATGTCGTCCAGATAGGCGGTGATATCCCTCGGATTTGAACCTCCCCGGTTCACTTCAAACCGGATGGTGTGGGGTCCGGAATAGGAGGAGGTATCTACGGTGTCTTGGGTCCAGATGCTCGTGGAACCGGTGTAGCTCTTTTTCTCGGCGCCATCAATCTTCACCTTGAGGTTCCCGGTGGTGGAGGCGGGGATGTGGTAGGAATAGGAGAGCTGGCTCACCGAACTCAGGTTCACGCTCTGTTCAAGGAAGCTCTGATCATTCGTATTGTCCGCGGCCAGGCTCGCTGCATAGGTGCCGGTATGTTTCTGGGTGGTTTGAACGGAAGCCGAACCAGTGGAAGTCCATCCCGAAAGGGTCCCGGTCTCGAATCCCCCGTTCGCAGTCGTGTTCACCCGGCCGTAGAAATTCGCCACCGGCACCGAGCCAACCGTGATATAGTTCGTTTTCGTCTCGACGTCGCTTCCCGCGGCATTCGTAGCCGTGAGCTTCACGGTGTAGGTACCGGGTGATGAGTAGGTGTAAGAGGGATTCCTCACAGTACTGTCCGTGGTCCCGTTGTTATCGAAGTCCCAGGCCCAGGACCGGCCCGAGGGGTTTTCCATCTTGGTTGAGAGATCGGCGAACTGGATGGTCAGGGGCGCAGGGCCGGAGGTGCCGGACGTCAGGGCATCGATATTGTCCAGGTATGCCGTCGTTATTGAACCGGCCTGGTCAAAGGTACAGACGGCCTGGAAGGTGAGGGTGTGGGTCCCGGTATATCCCGAGACATCGATGACGTCGACCGTAGCTGTTCCCCCTGCATCATTCACATAAGCAACCCCCTCGCCGTCAATCAGGACCTCGAAATACCGCTCCTGGCCGGAAAAGACCTTTCTCCAGAACCTGAGGGTGGAGACACCGGTCAGGTCCACCTGCTGGGAAATATTCGCAGGCTGGTTCAGCCTGCCGACCAGTTTGGCCCCGTATGTACCCGATTCCTTGGTTGTCGTCGAGGTTACATCGCCCATGGCTGTCCACCCGGAGGGGAAGGGTAAGGTTTCAAAGCCTCCGTTCACGATCCTGTCGGTTTTGATCTGGGCCGAGAAATCCGCGACAGGAGCTGGCTGAGCTTCGGTGGTGAACATGTCAATCCACCGGACGTTCTTGATAGTATAACCCCCGCCGGAGGGATAGAAGATCCCGCCCGACACGTAGTAATAGTAATTGCTGGGAGGCAGGCCCTCGTACATGTCCCCGAGACCTGACACATGCTTGCCCCAGGGGTTCCGGGAGGTATCGCCAAAGAACGTCGCCCGCATCCCGGTCGGGTAATCCGGGCCGGTGTAGCCGCTGGTGAGACCGCTCTCGCCGGCATCCACCGACCACCAGGTGATCACGTACGGCCCCAGACCCGCTGTGGGCGTGTAAATGGCCGAGTAGGGAAGCTCTTTGTAGAAGTTGTCCACGGCTGTTACGCGGACCTTCCGGCCCGAAGGAAGCCCTCCCAGCAGGTTGCAGAGGTCCCTGACATCCGTCCCCTTGAGCTTGCCCAGGTTCTTCCCGAGTACGTTGCACTCCTCCATCTGGACATACGCGCCGAGCGTCGTGTTCCAGACCCGGTCCCACTTCTCCTGACTTTTATTCCACTCCCCTCCCTGATACACATACCGGCCAGCATAGGTATCGTTCCACTCGTTCGGGAAGATCGGCCCCTGGAAGTAGTAGTAGGTGCTCCCATCTCCCTGGACTGGCAGGGTAGCCTCCATCTGCTGGTAGGTGAGGGTTGTCTCGTTGATGGGGGTGAGGCCGTCCGTTGACAGACGCCGGACGGTCACCTCCGTCGTGTAGACTGCCGTTCCGGGGACCACCAGGAACGAGAGGATGCACAGGGAGAGGAGGAGAAGGGCGAAGTGATGTCTTGTTTTTTTCATGGCGCCGGGTACACCTCCCGTCAGGCCCCACGGGCCGTGTAATCGCCGCTGCATCGGGGAGCGGCGGCGACGGCAATGCCTGTTACCATTGATCGTAACCACGGGAGATATAGGTTTTGATTTAATCCATTCATGTTGTTCAGTAAATACATTTACCTCCGGTTTCCTCCCTGTGAATGGGGGAGCACGTATCGCGATATGACAAAAAATGGGAAGGTGGGTGTATCGGAAGGGCCGTCACCCCTCCCCCCGTTTCATGCCTCTGCCCCTCACGTGACGGTGATGTACCTGCTCCGGGTCAGGCTGTCACTGCCGTTGGCGTTCGTCACGGTGAGGGATACCGTGTAGGTGCCCTTCTTCGTGTAGGTATGAGCAGGGTTCTGGAGTGTAGAGCTGGTCCGGTCGCCGAAGTTCCAGGACCAGGAGGTGGGGTTCCCGGTGGACTGGTCCGTGAACTGGACGGTGAGGGATGCCTTCCCGGAGGTGGGGGCACCGATGAACTGGGCGTCCGGCGGGTTCTGGGAGGGGGCCGTCACTGTAATGTAGCCGGTCTTCGCCTCGCCATCGCTCCCCCAGGGATTGGATGCCGTCAGGGTTACCGAGTAGGTGCCCGCGTTCTGGTACACGTGCATCGGGTTCCGGGCGGTGGAGGTGCCGCCGTCGCCGAAACTCCAGGACCATGATGTGGGCGTATTGGTGGACTGGTCCGTGAAGGAGACGGTGAGGGGCATGGTCCCGCTGGTGGGGGTGCCGGTGAAGGCAGCCACCGGCGGGTAGCCGTTCACCGTGACAAATCCTGTCTTCGTCTCGGTGTCAGAGCCGTAGGCGTTGGTGGCCGTCAGGGTCACCGTGTAGACCCCTGCGGTGGCATAGGTGTGGGCAGGGTTCTGGGCCGCAGAAGTGCCACCGTCCCCGAAGTTCCAGGACCAGGAGGTGGGGCTGTTGGTGGAGGTGTCGGTGAAGTACACGGAAATGGGCGGATAGCCCGTGACGCCAGTGGGCCGGGAGGCCAGCGCGGTGATGTCATCCACGTAGCCGGTGATCTTGTTCTGCTTGCTGGTCCCGCTGCGGGCGTTGAACTTCACTGTATGAACACCTGAGTAGCTGGAGGTAGGGATGATTCCCTGGGTCCAGCCGGTGACCGTGCTGTAGGACGCAACCTTTGTGGTGTCGATGAACACCTCTAGCCAGCCGGAACTCACCGTGTCAACCCGGTACCAGTAGGTGAGCTGGGGGACGCCGGTCAGGTCCACGCTCTGGGAGACGTACGAGGTGGAACCCTTTGCCGAGGAGAGCCTGGCGGCGTAGGTCCCGGTGTGGACCGGCGTCGTAACCACCGAGGCCCCGGACTGGGTCCAGCCGGAGAGGGTGCCGGTCTCGAAGCCGGGGTTCGTCACCACGTTTACGTCAGCGGTGAACCCTGCGAACGGTGGCGGGTTCGGGACGGGGTCATCGGAGAAGATGGCGATCTCGCTCACGTACTTCACCGAAAGGCCCGTCGTAGTGGGATAGTACTCGGACCCCGAGACATAGTAGTACCAGTACTGTGAGGCAGCGGCCTCGTGCCAGTCATTGTTCCCAAAGGCGTGGACGCCCCATGGATTCGTCGAGGTATCGGAGAACCAGACCAGCCGCATGCCGTCTGTGTAGCCAGTGTCGGGATAATGTCCGAGGTACATGGAGAGCCCATCCACGTACCAGGTGATCGCCATCGGGCCTTCCCGGGAGGAGTACCCGTACACGTTCTCGTAGGCGAAGTACTTGGCAAAGCCGTCGGACGCCCTGACCCGGATCGTCTCACCGGCGTTCATGCCGCCAACGAGGTCACAGAGGTCCTTCACGTTGGTACCCTTCACGGCCCCCATGTCCTTCTCCTGCACGTTCGTGTCCTCCTCAGGGTTCCAGCGGAGCTGCGCCTCCACCACGGGGTCCGGGTCATCGATGAAGACCGGCCCCTGGTGGTAGTAGTGGATCACACCATCCCCGAGCACCGGGAGGTTGGCCATCATCCACTGGTAGGTGACGGTCTCTTCGTCCAGGACCGTGGTTCCGTCGTTCGCATACCGGACAAGGTGAAGCTCCGTCGTGGCCGCCGCAACGGGGGCTGCCAGGAGGAACAGCATGCAGGTGCATACCAGCACCTGCAGCAGCCGGGAGTCGATTCTTCCACGCATGGGAATCATCCTCTGATATTGCCACCTCTCCTATTATCGCCGGGTGTCATAAAGATGTATGACTTATCCAGAAATGTTCAACTTTTATCATTAACCTACCTGATAGACTGCCATTGAAGGCAACCCGTTTGTTCCTGTCAGGTGGCCGACAGGCGGGATGCTGATAAATGAGTTGACTTCCGTGAAAAGTTAGGAAGGTATAAATAATCCTCCCGGAAACCGGAAAGCCGTGATGGGAGACAGGGCTCTGGGGAGATGGTACAGAGGGGGAATGTCGATCCGGTTCTTTGCTGCAGCAGTCCTGCTCATGCTCCTTCTCGCCGCACCGACCCTCGCTGCCACCACCCAGGTCCATGTGGTGAAGTATGCGAACGATGGTACTACCATCCTGGACGAGCGAACACTCACCATCGCGGACATGGAGACCAATCTGGGGCTCCCGGTCTACGGGGATGGGACCACTCACTACTATTTCCAGGGCCCTACGTTCGATTTTAACAACCTGTGGGATCCAGCGGAGGAGGTCAATGTATTATCCCGGGACTATGGCGCAGTGAAGGGAACCGATGTCAGGGACCTCTGCAACTTGGTGGGAGGCATGAAAGATGGCGAATATGTGACCATCAAAGCGTCGGATAGTTTCGCCAAGAGTTTTGACTACGATGACGTCTACACTCCGGATCCGGACGCGATGCGGATGGTGCTTGCCTGGTATGTCGGGGAGGATGGCACCGGGGAAAGTCAGGGAGTTGGCTACCCGCCCGGTTTCTACAGCGGCATGCGTCTCTTCTTCTTTGCCGATACGAGCACAAACCCGTGGGGCTATCATGTCTTCGGCCTCTGGGACATGCACGAGAATCTGGCCGAGGACCGCTGGCATTACTACTACGATGGCAACTTCTGGCCGTCCAGCAGCGGTCTTTCGGTAAAATATGTTGACAGGGTTCTCATCTACAGCGATGACCCGGTCCCGGACGTCGGCGATATTCAAATCACTTCCAGCCCGGAAGGAGCCACCATTTCTATCGACGATGTCGATGTCAAGCAGGCGACAAACGCAACGCTCACTGGCCTTGACCTAGGCACGCATCTCGTCCGGGTGGCCCTTGACTGGTACCGGATGGAAGAACAGGAAGTAGAAGTACGGTGGGACGAACCTGCCGTGATCCACTTCAACCTGGACCGGATGGAGGGGTCGGTGAAGGTTACCTCCACGCCTCCGAGGGCAAAAGTCTTCCTCGACGGGACCGACACCATGAATGTGACCCCCTGCACGCTCACGGGTATAAGACCAGTGGTTCACACAGTGACGGCGAAGCTCTCCGGCTACACCGATGTCTCAGATACCATCACCGTGGAGGATGGTGAGACCGCCGAGCTGGACCTAGAGCTCGCCACCGCAGATTCAGGATCCGGCTCCGGTTCCGGCGAAACGGCTTCCTCGTCGGATACCGGCGGCTCACTGGTTACAGTGGCCCAAGGGCAGGTGAGGGGAGGGGTACTCTTTGCCACAACCCCGGGCGGCCCGTGGACACTCGAGCGCGGGGCATCTCGGACCCAGGTCCTCCAGCTGGATCTCCCGCCCAATGCTACGATAATGCTCTCCCGGCTCTTCGTCTTCATGGGCGAGGAGCCTTCCGCGGCGGGGACCACGACGGCCCAAGCAGATCCCATCGTCACGGTCGGGGACAGGGTGGTGACTCCAGCGGCAGCCTACCGCGATTGCCGGCCTGGCGAAAGCAGATGCCCGGTCATACGGACCCTGGCTTTTGACCTGCTTGGACGGGCGTTCCTGGAGGGTGAGATTCCGATAAATGTGGAGCACCCGGGCGGGCAGGCGGGCCCCCTGATCTGGTACGGGGCCGGCCTCGTCGTCGCCTACGAGCGGGAGGGCGACCCGGAGACGAGATACTGGATCTCCGAGGGTGCCGACGGAATTCTCAGCGACCGGGATTCCCCCCTTCCGGAGTCCGAATCCCGTACCCTGGCGGACTTTCCGGGCGAGGTGAACCGGAGCCTCGTGCGGGAGGCGGTCCTTCTCCCGGTCTCCACGGTTCCGGAGGGAGGCAAGGGGGACGGGCACCTCGTGACCTTCAATGGCAACAGGTGGGTCTCCCCCCTGTCAGGAGACGGGGTATGGTCGGCCAGGATGAACGTGCGACCGTACCTCCGGTCAGCGGGGAACCAGGAGACGGTGGAATCCGAAGGGGTCTCGGGAAGGGGGGACCTCATGGAAAACCGGGCGGCGATCCTAGTCGTGACCTACGGGAACGGGACTACCGGGGAGGAACCGGCCGGCATTGAGCCACTTGTACCCCCTGAGATCGATGCCATGCAGCCCGGGGGGTCTTCCCCATCGGCCGGAATCCTTCCGGGGGAGAACGCAACATCCCCAGAGGAGCTCCCTGCCTGCTTGAACCTGACCGTCACCTCGTCGCCGGACCGGGCCCTTGTGTCCCTGGACGGGACCTATCTCTCGAAGGTGACCCCCCTGACCCTGGCCTGCGTCGCCCGGGGGGTTCACGAGGTGAAGCTCGGTCGGGACAACTTCAAGGACCGGGCGGTCACCGTCGACCTCCAGGCCGATACCACCATCCACGAGGACCTGTCGTCGGCCTTCCCCCTCTATGCGAGCCTCCTCAGGGACTACAGCGAGAAGATTAACGTCACGGCGGATCGCTGTGGGGGGGTGTACGTGACCTCCTACACCGAGAAGGCAAGCATTCTCCTGGACGGGAAGGACACCGGTCAACTCACGAACGCCGTCCTCACCGGGCTGAAGCCCGGGCTCCATACCATCCGGATCCGTTCAGATAAGACCGAGCTCTCAGACAATACCCGCCAGGTCTGGGTCTACCCCTCCGTCATTTCCTCAGTCGGCTTTGAGTCCTGGCCTCCCGTGAAGCGGGAGGTGACCGTGCAGTCCGCCTACCTCAGGAAGGCCGAGTTCACCGTGAACGGGAGGTACCCCTCCTTCAAGATCCCGAGGAAGGTGACACTGCCTTCCTGGGAGAGCTTCATCACTGTCAGGGTGAACGGCACGTACCTCTCGTACCCGGCCTGGGCCATCGACCACAACGGGACCCTGCAGGTCAGGCGGCAGGACCCATCGGCCCTCACCACTCTTCAGGTCGTGTCGGACCCCCGGGGTGCAGACATCCTGGTGGACGGGTTCCCGACGGGCCTCACCACCCCCGCCGTCATCCGGAACCTTTCGCCGGGCAGCCACCGGGTCCTCGTCTCCGCCCCGGGGTACCTTCCCCGGGAGGAGCTCATCATTCAGCAGGACATGCCGGGCGAGGGGCCGGACAATGTCCATGAGTTCTTCCTTGATTCCAACGCATACGGATCCCTGGAGCTGACGAGCACGCCCCCCGGTGCCCGCATCTTCATCTTCCAGCGGGACACGGGTGAGAAGACCCCCCATGTCTTCCCGTACCTCGACATCGGCACCTATGACGTGAAGCTGGAGGGTGAGGCGGATTCCCGGACCTTCTACGGGATAACAGTCACGCCGTACGGGCATACTTCCCGGCACGTGAACCTGTCCGTCGTATAATACGGACTCTTGGAACCGGAAGCACCGAGAGGGGATCAAGACTGGCTAGGTAATGCATCAACCCCAGGGTCCCGGCCCCTTCATTCCTCCGCCTCTCCCTCGGACCCGGCGATGAGGTGGACCGCCTCCGGGGGAATGATAGCGGTGACAATCGTCCCGATAGCGGGCACTCCTCCATCTTCAGTCCCGGTCACCCTGGCCACCAGGGGGAAGCCGCAGTCGAGCTCCACGAGAATGGTGTGTTCGCCGGGAACGATGCCGGTCACGGTGCCCGTGACGGCGGAGGTTCCCTCCCGTGCGCAGGTCGCCCCGCGAACCAGACGGATCTCCGCGGCGGGGATGCAGGCTGTCACCCTCGCACCGGCCCGTGAGGGGGTGGCGGCCAGGATCCTTGCATTGCCCGGGAGGAGGATCTCGGAGCCAAAGCCCGTCGATTCGATGACCATGCCCTCCACCAGGTTCTCGATCCCCGCGATACGGGCGGCCTCCCTGTTCACCGGCCGCCTGAAGACCTCCTCGACGGTCCCGGCCTGCAGGATCCGCCCGCCGGAGATCACCGCCACCCGGTCCGCGAGGGCGAAGGCCTCGTCCCTCGAATGGCTCACCTGCACCACGGTGAGGCCCTTCTCCCGCTGGAGCGACTTCATCTCCTGCATGAACCGGGCACGGAGGAGCGGGTCCACCGCGGCGAAGGGCTCGTCGAGGAGGAGGACCTCCGGTTCCGTGGCAAGGGCCCTTGCCAGGGCGACCCTCTGCCGTTCCCCGCCGGAGAGGGTGTCGGGGTACCGGTCCGCCAGCATGGTGAGTCCGAACCGGTCCAGGAGGGATTGCACGAGCATGTTGATCCGTTCTTCCGGATGGCCCCGTAATATCGGGCCGAAGGCCACGTTCTCCCGGACCGTCAGGTGTGGAAAGAGGGCATAGTCCTGGTACACGAGGGCCACGTTCCGGCCCTCGGGCGGGACGCCGGTCATATCCCGCCCGCCAATGAGGACCCGGCCGGTAAGGTCCGGGTGGAGCCCCGCCATAACCTCGAGGAGGAGGGTCTTCCCCGCCCCCGAGGGTCCCACCAGGAAGAGGTACTCCCCCCTGCTGACGGAAAGGTCCACTTTCCGGAGGGTGAAGTTCCCCCTCGTGAGGGAGACGCCCTCAAGGGCGATCATGCTCCCTCCCGGAGGCCCCTGCCACCCTCCGCACGACAAGGAAGAGGAGGAAGGAGACCACCACCATGATGAAGGCCACGCTCCGGCTCTCGGCGAGGCCGCCCGTCGAAAACCGCTGGTAGATGAGGGTCGAGATGACCATGGGGAAGTAGGCGATCATCACCACCGCGGCGAACTCCCCCACGGCCCGGCCCCAGGCCATGGTGGCCCCGCTCACCAGGTGGCCCCGGGCGAGGGGGAGGGCTACGGCGAGGAAGGCCCGGAACCGGGTCGCCCCGAGGGTCCGGGCCACGTGCTCGAGGTGGAGGGGGACCCGGTGGAACCCCTCCCGCACCGCCCCGACGTAGTAGGGCGTGGAGACGAAGACCATGGCGGCCACGATGCCGAGGAAGGCGTCCTCGAAGAAGATGCCGATCCCGGCGAGGGGGGCACCGAGGGGGCCCCGGGCCATGAAGAGGAGGTAGACCATGAGCCCCGCGACCGTGTGGGGGAGGACGAGGGGGAGGTCGACGAGGCTCTCCACGGTCCTCTTCAGGGGGAACTCCTCCCGGGCGAGGAGATAGGCGAGGGGCGTCCCCAGGAGAAAGAGGATCCCCACCGTGAGGAAGCCGGCGGCAAAGGTGAGGAGGAGGGACTGGATGACCTCGGTCTCCATGGCAACCGCAACGAGGTGGTGGAGGGACCCGAGCTCGGGGATGGCGATGACGAGGAGGGCGAGGGTGGTGTAGGCGAGGAGAACCCCTCCGGTGAGGGCGAAGGCAAGGGTCATGGGGTCCGGGAGGCGGACGGCTTTCATGCCGATCCCCCCGGCACGGGCCGGCTCACGGGGCGGACAGCGGTGCAGGCCATCCCCGGCCTCCCTTCAGGGATTCGTTCACCACGAAGGCCACGAACTCCTCCCCGGCGGCCGGATCCGGGGCATTCGTCGGCACGGTGAGGGCGTACACGATGGGCCTCCCGGTCCGTTCCCTCCCTATGTCGGAGAACCGGGGAAAGCCCAGGATCACCCTGACAGTCCCGTACCGGCCGGCCTGTGCCGGGTCCGCGAGGTTGATCCCTACCGGCAGGGGGATCCAGGAGAAGTTCTGGGCCTCCGCAACACTGCGGTACTCGAAGGCATAGTCAATCCCGCCCGCCGCAAGGAGGGACATGAGGAAGAGGGAGCCGTCCCGGATGGCCACGTGGCTGCCCGAGGGTTTCATGACCTGGGGGAGGGAGACCACCCGGACACCCCCTTCCTCACTGATTGCCAGCGGGGGATCGAAGTGGTCCCCCACGACCCGGCCGAAGATCCCGGGGTCCCCGTACTCGTCCCCGGCGAGCATGAGGACCATGAGCGCCCGGTAACCCGCTGCGTCGAGCATGGGATTAGAGAATCCTACCCGGACATCGGGCCGGGAGAGGATCTCCGGCCAGTTCCCCTGGTTGATCTCATCGGCGTACCGGCTCACCGGGGTATAGGCAATGACCATTTCGTTCCGGGCAAAGGGGAGATACCATTCGGTGTAGTTCCGACCCCCCTCCCCGGACGGCCTGTACATGAGGTCCGGGATGAGGGATTCATCGGCCACGGCGACAACATCGAAAGGGCGCCCGAGGTCCGTCACCTGCCGGATGGCCTGGATGGAGCCGTGCCCCTCCACCCGTACGTCTGTACCGGGGTGGAGAGCCTCGTACCGCTCCTCCGCCTCCGCGAAGGGGTACAGAAGGCTTCCCGCAGCCACCACATGGATGACCTGCTCCCGACGCTCCCCGGTGCCCGTGCAGCCCGATCCAGCAACGATGAGGATGAGGAGGAGCATGGCCAGCGAGGTCAGCCCGGGGATGACTTTCATTTTGTATGGACCTCGATCCTGTCCACCCACTTGACCCAGGCAGAACCCTCGGTCACCACGCCGGGGGTCTCCGAAATGATCCCGATACGGCAGGGTCCGCCATCATCGTAGGTGAGGGGTTTTCCGTCCTCCTCGTACACGAGGAGCACCCTGAGGGGGGGGGAGGGGATCTCCCGGAGGTCTGAATCGAAGGTCACGAACCCCTTCCCCTCCAGCTGGTCATCATCAAAGACCCAGAGGTACCCGTCGGGCGCCGAGATCCAGAGCTGGTCGCCGGCTTCTACACCGCCCACGAGGGCTGCGAGATCACGCAGATCGACACCGCGTACTACCCAGGGCCCGTAACGGATCCCGACCGTGGAAACGGCGTACCCGTGGCCGGTGACCGACGGGAGGGCCCGGATATCATCGAGAGTGAGGACCCTCTCAGTGGTCCCGTTCAGGGTGAGCTTCCAGCCGGGGAATTCTTCCTTCGGCTGGCTTCCCGTTCCCTGGACCTGCGACGGGCCGAATGCAGAGCACCCGGCAAGGACTCCGAGGAGGAGGCAGGAGAGGAGAGCCACTGCCGTGATACCGGGGGAACGCACCGCCATCATGAACGCCTCCGGGAAAGGAACGCGGCCCCTGCGCCTGCCAGGGGTGCGAGGATAGAGGGGAGCGGTATTCCCTGTGGTGTCATTCCAGTCTCCCCGGCAGTAGTACTCTCATTCCCTTCGGACATGGACTTCACGACGGACTGCCTTACACCCGTGTACCCTCCCTTGTAGACCCTGATTTCGTCGATCCACTTCACGCTGAGGCCGTTCGTGGAGGGGTAGAGGTTGTCGAAGAGGTGGATGTCCTCGGGGGGCATCACCGCCCGCATGTCGCTGTTCCCGAAAACATGCTTCCCCTCCGGATTGGTTGAGGTGTCGGCAAGGAAGGTCAGGCGCATGCCCACGTGGAAGTCAGGCGGGTATCCCACCCCTTGTCGCTCCCCCACGGGCGCCTCCGCGCCGTTGTACCAGCAGATCCCGACAGGGCCCTGGCGCGGGTCCGGGGTCACGACGTTCGGGTATCCGAACACGACGTTGTATCCGTCCCCGGCGTGGACCATTACCTCGTCAGACTGCCCCATCCCGCCCACGAGATCGGCGAGGTCCGCGAGGTCGCTACACTTCACGGCACCGTGGTCCTTGAAGTTGGCCGTCTCGTTCGCATCCCACCGGGCCTCCTTGTCGTCGGTAAAAACGGGGCCCTGGTGATAGTAATGGGTGACGCCGTCGCCCAGGACCGGGAGGTTCGCTTCCATCCCATGGTAATCCACCGTCCGCTCGGCCAGGACCGAGCCGTTCGTGTCAAATGCAACGACCTTTATCTGCGTCGTAGGAGCTCCCAGGGCGGGTGCAACCAGGACGAGAACGAGGAGCAGGGCACAGGCTGGTGCCCGAGAGAATTGCCAGATGTGCTTCATAGGGTCATTCTCCTGCTAGAAAGGAAACAGCCGGCGGTAGCGAAGAGCGCGATGACTCCTCCCACGGGATCGAGGGGGGCCTTCGCCGTGGGGGAAGCTGCCGGGGCAGCAGCAGCGCCGGGATCGGGGATGATCTTCAGGTCAGAGACGTACATCACCGAGAGGCCGGTCGTGGTGGGGTACTTCTCCTCCCCCTGGCGGTAGTAGTACCAGAATCTCTCCGCGGCCGACTTGTGCCAGTCCCCGACCCCGAAGGCATGGATGCCCCAGGGGTTCGTGGAGGTATCGGCAAAGAAGATGATCCGCATCCCTTCCCGGTACTCGGGCACGTACCCATCGCCTGCCTTCCACCAGGTGAGCACGATGGGGCCCTGCCGCGAAGGGGGGGAGTAGACGTTCTCATACCCGAAATCCTTCGTAAACCTATCCTCGGCGAGGACCCGCACCATCTCCCCCGGTCCCATGCCCCCGACCAGGTCGCAGAGGTCCCTGAGATCGGTCCCCTTCACCGCCCCCATCTCCTTCTCCTGCACGTTTGTATCCTCGGCGGGATTCCACCGGAGCTCCTGCTCCTTCGCGGGATCTGGATCGTCAACAAAGACCGGACCCTGATGGTAGTAGCGGGTCACTCCGTCGCCGTATACAGGAAGGTTCGCCTCCATCCAGGCAAGAGTGACGGTGGTCTCATTCGCCACGGTTCTTCCGTCAGGGCCGGTCTTCACGATATGCAGGGATGTGGTGGCAGCGGATGCGGGAGAAAACAGGCAGGCGAGAGCCAGCCCAATCACGAGGATAAGGACATACAGCCGAATGACCTGGATTCGGGACGACATTGCTCCTCCCGGATTCTGGGATGATAGTAAATAAAGTTGATGGAATGATGCGGATTAAATACATTAGGTTAACCAGCACTCCTTTCCCCTTGTTCGAAGAGGTCGATGCCACTCTTTTTATCCTCTCCTCCACAACCAGAGAGTAGCGAGGGAACGTTCCTGGTGAATCGCACGCTGGGGCCAGGGGAATAGCCTTGAAGTTCATCGAGTTCTCGGAGATCTGTGAACGGCTGGAGGCGATCCCGGGGAGGCTCGAGATGATCGACGTCCTCGCCAGGGATCTGCCAGGGCTCGATGACCGGGAGCTCCCCATCTTCGTCCGGTTCATCATGGGAAGGATCTTCCCCGACTGGTCCCCTTTCAAGCTCGGGATCGGGCCGAACCTCCTCTACGAGGCGATCGCCTACGTTGCCGGCAGGAAGAAGGAAGCCATCGTCTCCGCCGTCTCGGCCGAGGGTGATGCAGGGAAGGCGTTGGAGAAGCTCCTTGAAGAGAAGGAGCAGACCTCGTTCTTCGCCGAGGAGCTGACCATTGGCGATGTGTACCGGGAGTGCGAGGCCATCGCCACCTCCGAGGGGAAGAAATCGCAGCGCGAGAAGCTTCTGGCGGTGCGGAAGCTCTTTGCGAACGCAAAACCGCTGGAGGGCAGGTACCTGGCACGGCTCATCCTGGGGGAGCTCAGGATCGGTATCGGCGAAGGGAACGTAAGGGAAGCCGTCGCGAAGGCCTTCTCCCTGGACCCGGCCCTCGTCGACCATGCCTACCAGGCTATGAATGATCTGGGGGAGGTGGCACGCCTCGCACGCCAGGGGGAGAAGGCCCTCTCCGCGGTCCATATCGAGGTCTTCAGGCCGATCAAGATGATGCTCGCACAGCAGGGGTCGATCGCTGACATGGTCGGAGAGCACGGGAATGTGGCCGCAGAGTACAAGTATGACGGGACACGGATCCAGTTCCACAAGAGAGGGGGCGAGGTCCGGATCTACTCCCGGAAGCTGGAGGAGGTGACGAACGCCCTTCCCGATATTATCATGAAGCTCACCGCCGCTACCTCCCGCGATGTGATCCTTGACGGGGAGGCTGTCGCCACGAAGGACGGGAGGCCGATGCCCTTCCAGTTCGTGCTGAGGAGGTTCCGGCGGAAGTACGACATCGAGGCCCATGCCGAGAAGATCGAGCTCGTTCCCTACATCTTTGACATCCTCTCGCTGGACGGGGAGACCCTGATCGACCTCCCGTTCTCTCTCCGCAGGAAGAGGCTCGAGGAGGCCCTCACCAGCCACGTGGCACCGCAGAAGGTGAGCGATGACCCGGGCGCCCTCGGGGAGTTCTACAACGCTGCCCTCGATGCGGGCCACGAGGGGATCATGGTGAAGGACCTCGGCTCCCTCTACCAGCCCGGGGTCAGGGGCAAGCACTGGATAAAAGTGAAGCCCGAGGTGGATACCCTGGACCTCGCCGTCATCGGGGGCGAATGGGGCGAGGGGAGGCGGGCGCACTTCTTCGGCTCCTTCCTCCTTGCCTGCCAGGACCGGGGCCAGCTCCTCGCTGTCGGGAAGGTGGCGACCGGCATCTCCGACGAGATGCTCGCCACGATCTACGAGACTATGAAGGATCTTGTCATCTCCCGTTCGGGAAAAGAGGTGACCTTCGAGCCCCAGGTGGTCTTCGAGGTCGGCTACTCGGAGATCCAGACCTCCCCGAATTATGCGAGCGGGTTTGCCCTCCGGTTCCCCCGCTTCATCCGGATCAGGGACGACAAGGGCGTGGACGAGATCGAGACCCTCGAATCTATCAGGTCACGCTTTCAGCGCCAATCGCAGTCCTGATGACCCAGTACCTCTTCCTCTCCTCGTCCCCCTCGACGTAGGCATAATACTGGGAGAAGAGGCCGTCGATCTTCTGGAAGACCACCTCGCCGCTGAAGTCGGTGTACCGGGTGTACACCTTTGCTCCCTCTTTGTGCTTCAGGACGACCTTGACATCGGGAGATGCCTGGTTTGTAAGCCGGTTGATCACCTTGAAGGTGACGGTGGGCGCGAGAGGCTCCTGGCCCCTCTTCATCACCTCCCTGAAGGTGGTGGTCCCGCTGGGCTTGATGATCTCGTAGAAGGAGCTCTTGGGGAGCTTCACGACGAGCAGGATGCCGAGGATGATGAAGATCCCGCCCCCCACGAGGAGCACCCCGAGGAGGATATTCTGCAGATGGCCTGTGTAGTCAACCGATCCAAATATCGTGTCCAGGACAGGCTGGATATAATACTGGATCTCATTCGCTACAGGAACCGCCCATTCCGGAGCCCAGCCATAATTCCTGTCGTTGATCGCAGTCCCCCAGGCAAGGACGCTGACTGCAGCGAGGAGTACGATTCCTATCGCTATGAGAACCAGGGCAAGGATGACCCCGAAAACCGTGGCCCCGAACTCGATGAATCCAAACCTCCGTTTCAGGATCCGGTTGAGGATGGAGAAGAGGAGGAAGAGGAGGAGGATGCCCCCGATGATGGGGAGGTAATATGCATAGATCAATCCCATGAATTGAGCGCTTTCTGTCTGCAGGCCTGGTGTTCCCTGGGCAGACGCAACCGCTGCCATGATCGGCAGGAAGAGGGCGAGAAAGCGGTATCGCTCCATAATATGACTTTCCCTGCCAAGGTAGATAAGGTTCATCATCATCCCCCGTTAAAAACCAGCCGGGCCTTCCAGAACAGGATTCCTAGCGGGAACGGGCTGTGAAGAGGCTAAGCCTTGCACTCTCCCCACCAGTCACCGGGCCCCTGGAGACGGGTGGATGACCCTGCAGCGGGCCCCCAGGAAGGCAAGGGCACGGGCGACCCAGTCGCTCCAGGCGACCGGCCCTTCGCAGGCAATCGCTGCCAGTTCCCGCCCGACCTCATCGTCCCTTCCCTCGAGGACCTCGACGACCACGGACCCCGGGGAGAAGCCGGCCGCTAGAAGGCCGTCCATGTCCCCGTCCACGACCCCGAAGACCGGAATACCACGGTGGGCACAGATGTGGCCGCATATTGCTGTGGTATCATCGCCGATGGCAAGGATACCGCACGTATCAGGGGTAATGTACCGGTAGAGATCGTGGCCGCAGTGGTCGATGACGATGATCCTCCCTTCACCAGGGGCCGTTCCACCCTTTCGCGGGGGCGCAATTCTCACGGAACCGCTCTTGCACCAGGCCCTGGAAAGGTCGATCCCCCCCATTCTCGCGAGCTTCTCCAGGCCATGGGCCTTGGGCCTGAGGCCGGATATGGCTTCGATACCGCCATCCCTTGACCGGATTACGACTTTCTCTGCGAGAGCCGTGCCGATGACAATCCCCTGGACCTGGACTGCTTCACCGGGGAGGCAGCCCCGGATCTCCCGGTGCATACCCCCCTGTCCCGGGCCCGATGCTGCCTCTGTAAGGGAGTATCCAGTCTCCCTCGCAAGGAGGCGGGCGAAATCCCGGTCCCCTCCGTTCCAGAGGTACACGGTCCGGGAGGAGCATTCCAGCTGGACGAGTGGTTGGCCAGGGGGCAGGTGCGAGGCGACAATCTCCCCGAAGATCCTCCCCGACTCGGGGGTCTTCCCATGGTTCACCAGGAACCCCTCCCCCCCTGTCCTCCTGAGAACAGAGCTCGGCGGGTCGCCATCGAAGGTGACCGGGAGGTCCGACTCCTCGGCAGCGGTCCTTGCCATGACCCCGGCAACAACGGTCTTTCCCGGAGAGAGGAGGCCCTGGAGCCAGGCAACGTCCCCGCGGTCAAAAGCCTCCGGGCCATGTACTACCATGACTGTATCTGCGAACCGCCCGTGATGCCGGTCTTTCCGTTTCATGGACCCTTGCTTTCGGGGCATTCCGGTCCCACCCTATCCCTTGTTCCCGGTCATATCCAGCATCTCTTCAGCAACGGACACGAGCCGGAGCCACATGTTGAGGGCTGCCCTGAGAGCCGGTATGTCATCAGCAGAGACCGATATGACCAGGAGATCATCCCCCTCGAGGGTGACCCCGACCTCGGTCCTTGGGTTGATCTCCCCGATCTCGGGGGTGAGAGAGCGGTAGATCTCCGGGGCCCGGGCGGACCGGCATGAGAAGACCGCCGTGTGCTTCACGATCCGACCTCGAGAGAGACACGCCTGCCCTGGGTCCCATCCAGGACGAGGGTGTTCGGGAGACCTTCCTCCCGGCTGACGGGAAGATGGGGTGAGAGGCAGGAGAGGAGATCGGCATTGCCTGTGAAGAGGCCCCTCCTCAACGGGCCTGTCCGGGCCTCCTCCTTCACCGAGGCGAACCGCAGGCAGGCCGCCTCCCTCATCCCATCGAGGAGCTGCATCTGCACCCCATTCCTGTCCCTGCAGAGGATGAGCACCTTCGCGTCAGAGAAAGGGGGCCGCGAGAGCCCTCCCTTCCCGCGGGTGAGATACCTGCCGCCGGTGGCAAAAGCGATATCCCTCCCGATGCGGCGCACGAGGGGGTCGGCTCTCCTGGAGGTCGTGACCAGGATCATCGGGCCTTGAGATCCTTGATCCCGGCCCCGCGTTCCTTGAAGAGGATGCGGTGCCCGCAGTAGGGGCACCTGACGTTCACGTCAATCTCGACCTTGTGCTTGCACCGGGCGCACTTGTAGACTCCGGGCACGGGGCCTACTCCTTCGGGGCCTGCGGCCGCTCGATCGAGCGCTGGGCGATCTTGAATGCCGGGGTCTGGGGGACGTACGCCCCGCCGGCGAACTTGTAGCCGCACTTCCGGCACTCCCAGATGCCCGTCCCCTTCCTCTTCACCGCGACCTGGTCGCAGCTCGGGCAGGTATGGGTCGCCTTCGAGATGTCCTCGACCTCCACGACCCGCTTCCTGATGAACCTTCCGTACCGGCAGCCGAACCTGCCGGCGCTCCTTGATATCCGTCCCTTAGCCTTCTTCTGCCTGGTTGTGCTCATCTGATCCTCCCCTGATATGTCCTTTTTACTTCGACCTCTCCCTTCATATACTTAATCGGGGATGGAGGTCAGAGCACCCGGAGCTGCCCGGCGCCCTTGGAGACCTTCCGTACAAGGCTCTCGAGCTCCTGCTGCATCCCGCCGGGTATCTTGACGACGCAGATCCAGGATCCGTCCTTCTGCCACTCTTCCTGCTCGATCCGGGCGAAGGCATCGATGTCCCCGTACGCCTTTGCCGCGTGCTCGGGAGGGATCCTCACCGCCACCCGGATCTCCTCGAACCGGATGGGGATGAGGGGGCGCAGGGCCTTCATGGTCTCGGCGACGAGGTCGTCCAGGGGCTTGAAGGGATCGATGGATACCTTCGCCTCCTCCATGGCCATCTCGATCCGCGCCGGGGGATGGGGGAGCCCCGTCTGGGGGTTGATGGCATGCCGGGCGATGAAGGTGATGACCTGCCCCCTCTTCTCTTCCATCAGGTGCTTACGCTGCTCGGAGGTGAGGTGGATCTCGCCCTTCTCGATGATACGCCTCGCTATGGTCTCGAAATCGGTGGTCTGGAAGACCTTCTGGAGGGACTCGTCCGAGGACTTCTCAGCCCGGGAGGCGTTCTCGAAGACGAAGATGGCGGCTACTGCGTCCTCGATATCGATATCCTCGCCGTGCCGCACCTTCACGGCAAGGTCGGGGTCCACGAGGATCTCGAAGCGCTCCCCGTGGGTCTCCAGGCGGGCGACGACCGCCCGGTCCAGGGGGATCATGCGGCGCCGAAGTGCTCGAACTGCTCGACGAAGCCCGCGACCTCTTCCTTGGCCATCTTCCGGAAGGTGCGGGTCTTCTGCTCCACGATGCTGATCTCCACCGCGTTCACGTCGAACTTACCTTCGGTAGCGGCATGGAGCGCCTTGAGCCCGAGCAGGATGGCATCCTTGCAGCCGGCATCCGGATTGTACTCATCCTCGAAGACTTTCATCACCGCGGGCCTCCCGGTCCCGATGCCCGTGGCCTTGTACTCGAGGAGCGTCCCGCTCGGGTCGGTCTCGAAGAGGCGGGCGGTACCGTCCGAGATACCGGCGATGAGGAGGGCGGTCCCGTAGGGCCGTGCTCCCCCGAACATGGTATAGGTCTGCATGTGGTCGCAGAGCTTCTTCGCGAGCGTCTCCACGTCGATCGCCTCGTTGTAGGAGACCCGGTTGATCTGGCACTCGATCCGTGCCCGGTCCACGAGGGCCCGGGCGTCCCCGACGAGGCCGCTCGAGGCAACCCCTATGTGCTCGTCGATCTTGAAGATCTTCTCGATGGAGGAGGGCTCCAGGAGCCGGGTCGCCACCCTCTTGTCCACGATGAGGACCACCCCGTCGGTGCACTTGATCCCCACCGCGGTGGTCCCCCGCTTCACTGCCTCGCGGGCGTACTCGACCTGGTAGAGCCGCCCGTCAGGGGAGAAGACCGTGATGGCACGGTCATATCCCATCTGGTACTGGGGTTGCATTACCTCACCTCTCCGTCTTCATCTGCGAAAAATAACATTTCCTGACCTTTAATTCCCTTTTCGATCAAATCAACCTTTTGACCCGAATACGCCCTCGCAAGGAAGACCCGTCCCCCGATCCCGACCTTCCTCTCCCAGAGGAGCTCGGCCCGGGGGTACATGCGGCTCCTGATGGCGTGCAGGGTACCGCTCGTCGTGATGGTCCTGAGGGCGATCCGCTCCCCCCCGACCCGGGTGATGGTGGAGACGGCGGTGATGAGCCGGTCCTCGGTCCCCCGGCGGCAGCGGATGATGGCGTGCCCCTCCCAGGCCATGACCGAGGGCGAGATCTCGGACGACACAATATCACCCCAGAGGGAGGTGCAGGCCTCAACAACAGCCGCGTACACCTCCCTCGGATCGGGCGCTATCCCCTCGGGCACGAACCTGACGAGGACATACCGCCGCCGCTCACGCTGGGAAGGGAGCTGGCTCATCCCCGCACCACCTGGACCGGGGATCTCCCGACGAGGATGGAATCGAGGGAGGAGAGGGCGCCCATCACCTCGCCCTCCTCCATGCCAAAGATGCGTGCGAGGAGGACGATGTCCCGCACCGACCGCTGGGCAAGGATGGAACGGGCATTGGAGGCAAGGGTGAAGGCGAAGTGGTACCGGCGGTGAAGCTGGAGCAGATCCCGGTACCGGGAGATGACCCGCTGGCGCTGGATACCCCTTTCCCCGACGAGGGGGGAGAGGTCGAGCTCCACGGCGACCCCCTTTGCCTCCGCCTCCCTTGCTGCGACATGGTTGAAGGCCCCCTTCGGAGACCGGTGGAGCCCCCTGAGGACCCGGACCCCCCGAAGGCCAATCACGGCCCGGTTGAACGCGAGATCCCCTGAGGTCACCATCACCACACCCTCGCCCCGGGGAATACCCTGGAGCGCGGAGATCACCTCTTTTATCGAGGGAGCGGTGATGATGGTCCCCCTCAGCACGCCGGGAACATCCCCGCTCCCGCCCGCTGCGACCACCTGATCAAACCCGAGCTCGCGGGCCTCAAGTGCCATCCGCCTGAGAGAGGAGTCCCCCTCGGGATAGGGGTGGATGCACCCGTCGATGAGAGGCATGCCTGATCGAAAAAGAGGGGGATTACTTCCCGCGGTTCGCGTGGGAGCGGATGCTCGGCCGGTTCTTCTCGGTGCCGATGCCCCTCCGCCTCATGCCGCGCCCCTTCCGCCCTGCGCTCGTCAGGCCCCGCTCAGCCCGCCCCCGGTGTCCCCGCTCCGCGACCCAGGAGAGATGCGGGTCGGTCCGGATAGCGGGGTGATGCCCATCCACCAGGATCACTTCGTACCAGCGGTGCCGGCCATCCTCCCCTACCCAGTAGGAGTTGAGGACCTCCATGTTGGGGAACTTCCTCGACGCCCGCTCCTCCGCGATCCGCTGGAGGCTCTTCGCCGGGGTCTTCTTCCTGACCCCCATGTGCGCCGTCCGCCGGCCGCGGACATACCGGCTCGCCCGCCGGCCGCCGCGGTGGACCTTCACCCTCGCAACAGCAATGCCCTGCTTGGCCTTGTAGCCGAGGGCATGCGCGCGGTCTATCCTGGTGGGGCGGTCCACCCGGACGACGGTCCCCTCAACTCTCCATACCTGCATCCGCTCCCAGAGGAGGTCCGCGACGCCGGATTCCTCGGCGTGCTTCCATGCCTCCCGCACGTATGCGTACATCGATCGTACCATGGAACATTCACCTCAAGGTTCAGCCTGTTTCAGGCCACATTCCTTTCCAACGGGACGCATCCCGTGGTTCTATATAGGTCGGTCGTGGATGATATAAAAGGCTCTGTCACTCCCCCTTCCTCTTCTCGAGGACCCGGATCCCGTCGATCCCTGTCTCCGGGTACTGCCCGGCTGTGTCCTTTTCTGCCGACTTTACCATGTCCCAGATGGTGAGGAGGGCGACTGAAACGCCGGTCAGGGCCTCCATCTCCACTCCGGTCGGTCCCCGGGAACGGACCCGGACCGTTGCCCGGATGAATCCTTCGCCGTCGCTGAAGTCGACTTCAATCCCCGAGAGGGGGATGGGGTGGCAGAGAGGGATGATGCGCGGGGTCTCCTTCACCGCGAGGATCGCAGCCACCCGCGCGGTCGCGAGAACATTTCCCTTCACCAGGGTCCCCACCCTTATCGCACTGAGGGTTGCTTCGCGGAGGCGGATCCTCCCTTCGGCAACGGCCTCCCGTGCAACATCGTCCTTCTCCGAGATATCCACCATCTGCACCCTGTCTCCCTTGATATGGGTGAACTCAGCCATTCCCGGCACCTCCTGCAAAGAGAACGGAGGGTATCTCCTCCACCAGGTCACTGGCGGTCATCCCGTCCCCTCTCCTCCGGGCCGCGATCATCCCCGCCGACCCGTTCACGTATGCGGCGATGCTGGCGGCCTCGAAAGCCGGCAGCCTGCAGAGGAGGGCTCCCGTGACGCCTGCAAGGACATCCCCGGTCCCTGCCACCGCCATCGCGGGGGAGCCCGTGGGGTTGAACCGCACCCTGCTCCCGTCGGATATGACATCCACCGGCCCCTTGAGGAGGACGACCGGGCGCTCGTTAGAGTGGCCGGTCGTGGAGAGAACCGGCAATGCCGGTTTTCGACCGACGACCCCGCCCCCCGCCGCGTCTCGGACCGCACGCCCGCGTTCGGCAAGCCCTTCAGGTGGGGGATTCCCGGTCATCCGCTGGAACTCCCCTGCATGGGGGGTGTAGATGGTCTCCTTCGAGACCGGCAGGGGGAGACGGAGGGCGTCTGCATCAAAGACCGCCTTCCTGGCCGCACCTGCAACGGCGAGTACCACATTGTGGCTCCAGATACCGAGGCCGTTTCCAACCACCACCGCGTCCGCCCGTTCCACGAGGCCGAGGATCCTCTCGAGATGGCCGGCGTCGATGCGGTCTCCTTCCAGCCGCTCGTAGATGAGGTCCGGGACAGGTTCAAAGACCGGGGATGCGATCCGCACGATATCGGCCCCCGCACGAAGAGCCCCCAGGCCCGCAAGATAGGGTGCACCCTGGTAAGGCCCTCCACCGATGACCAGGACCTCGCCGTTCTCACCCTTCCGTGCATTCGCCGCCCGCCGTGGGACCAGGGTGAGGTCGCCAGGGCCCATGAAGACCTCGGCCGCGAGAGGGATCCCGATATCGACGACCTCGGCATCGTCGGTCTTTGGGCGGTGGAAGGCGCAGATCCGGGTGGCCCGCATCCCCGGGGTCGGGAGATCGGCTGCGATGATCGGGGCCTTCGTCTTGCTGGCGAGGTCAACGCAGCGCGAGACGGGCTCCCTCGTCCTGCCCGAGGCACCGGTCCCGATGAGGGCATCGATGATGACATCCGCGGCGGTGAAGAGGGGCGAGTGGACCTCGACATCGGAGGCACACTTCACGGAGTGGAGGATAACGGCTGAACCAGCCAGGATGCGGAGCTGCATCTCGGTCTCGGGGGCAATGGGACCGTCAGAGGCGTAGATGACCTCGGTAGTGAGATCCTGGAGGTAGCGAGCCGCAACCATCCCGTCCCCACCGTTCCTCCCTCTCCCGCAGAGGACGAGGACCCGGGAGGGCGAGAGCTCGAGAGCCATCTCTGCGAGCGCTCTCCCCGCGCTCTCCATCATCTGGAGGGACCCCACACCGAGGGTGATCGCGTTCCCCTCCACCGCCCGCATCCGTGCCGCGCTCACGAGCCCCTTCTCCAGGAACTCCCGCATCTCCGGTTCCATTACAGCTACCCTTCATCTGGAGGGAGATATATTCTATGATAATGGATCTCCTCACGGATGCGGAGGCTGCCGCCGGGCTCGTGGCAGAGGCAGGCGAGGTGACCCTCGTCTCCCACATTGATGCCGACGGCATCTGCTCCGAGGCGATCCTCTCACTCGCCCTCGAACGGCGGGGGATCCCCGTCCGCCCGATCTTCGTCCGGCAGCTGGAGCCCATGACGATGGGCACCATCCCGAAGGACCGGTCCTTCAAGGTCTTCACCGACCTCGGCTCAGGGCAGCAGAACCTCCTCGCAGAGCATGGTCTCTCCGAGGAGGAGGTCCTCATCCTGGACCACCATGTCAGCCAGCCCGCGGGGAAGTCCTACCGCGAGGTGAACGCCCTCAATTACGGGCACGGGAAGCTCGCCGCATCAGGTGTGGCATATCTCGTCGCTCGTGCCCTGGACCCGAAGAACGCGGATCTCGCCAAGCTCGCGGTGATCGGGAACGTCGGGGACATGATGGCACGGACGGACCTGGGGCTGATTGGCCCATCCCGGGAGATTGTAGATGATGGGGTCCGCCACGGCTCTGTCGAGGTGGTGAAGAAGGATCTCAACTGCTTCGGCATCTCCACCCGGCCGGTCCACCTCTGCCTCGCATACAATGACGACCCCTTTGTCCCCGGCATCACGAGCAACCCGAACGGGGCGCTCCAGCTCCTCCAGCGCCTCGGGGTCACCCTGAAACACCCCTCCGGGCGCTGGCTCGTCTGGGAGGAGATCCCCGTCGATGAGAAGAGGAGGGTGATCTCGGCCCTTGCCCAGCAGCTCCTCTCCCATGGGAGGAGCCCTGACCGGCTCCTTGCCGAAGCGTACCTCTTCCCCGGTGAGAACCAGAGGACACCCCTCCGCAATGCCTCCGAGTTCGCGACGGTGCTCAATGCCTGCGGGAGGTGGGCAAAGCCGACCGTCGGAAGCAAGATCTGCAGGGGGGACCGGGGGATGGCCTATCGGGAGGCCGAGCGAATGCTCACCCACCACCGGGGGATGATCCGGGACCTCCTCCAGTTCATCCTTGAGAAGGGCGTGACCGAGATCTCCCACCTCCAGCATATCCACGTGGGGGACCGTTTCCCGGACACCATCATCGGGATCGGTGCAGGGATGGCCCTGTCGAGGCTCAACCGGAGGAAACCCATCCTGATCATGGCCGAGATGAGTGACGATCCCCTCATCACCAAGGTCTCCATGAGGACGAACGAGGAGCTGGTGCAGGGGGGCACCGATCTCCAGCAGGCAATCGTCGATGCAACAGCCGAGGTCGGGGGGTCCGGCGGCGGACACCGCATCGCTGCAGGTGCGTACATCCCCCGGGAACTCGAAGAGAGGTTCATCCACAGTGTCAACCGAAGGCTCGAGAGCCAGAATGCTCGCCCGGGTAAGGACCATCGCTGACTACCAGTTCGGGAACGGAGCAGGGAACGCGCTCTTCCCCGAAGGGTGCGAGTTCCAGCTCTCCCAGACAGGCCGGGTGAGGCAGATCCTCCTTATCGGGGAACGCCTCGCGACCGTTCGTGCGAGTGACGGACGTCTTACCCTGTCCTATACCGGCGCAACCCGGCTCATCAAGGCTATCCCCCCGCCGGGATACCGGGTCTCCATCGACCCGTCGGTCTCAGAGTTCATCGCGAAGGGGAAGACTGCTTTTGCCAAGCACGTGATCGACGCTGACCCAAGGATCCGGGCAGGGGACGAGGTGCTCGTGGTCACGGGGGATGACGAGCTCCTTGCCACAGGGACGGCGATCCTGGGGGGGGCGGAGATGCTGGCATTTAATTACGGTCCAGCGGTAAAGGTAAGGCAGGGAAGGGAGAGCCCGTGTTTCCAGGACGAATGAACCCCCGGAAGATGAAGCAGATGATGAACAAACTCGGCATGGAGATGGAGCCGCTGGAAGGGGTGGAGCGGATCGTCATCTCCACGGCGAAGGGGGACTACATCTTCGACGGGGCAGAAGTGGTGGCCATGACCATGCAGGGGGTGAAGACCTTCCAGATCACCGGCGAGCCGCGGTTCGAGCCGAAGGCGCCCCCCATCTCGGAGGAGGACGTCAGGCTCGTAATCGAGCAGACGAAGGCCCCCGAAGAGAAGGTCCGCCGGACCCTGGCCGAGACCCGGGGCGATATAGCCGAAGCAATCCTGCGGCTCCAGGGCCATGGTTGAGGACGGTGACCGTGTCCTCCTTGTCCGGGAGGACCGGGAGTTCTACGTCCAGGCAGGGAACAAGCAGCTCGCGACCGACCTTGGGACCATCGACCTCTCCGTCCTCGTTGGAGCAGAGCCCGGGGACGTGGTAAGAACCCACCTGGGGCACGAGTTCGTGGTGCGGATCCCCCGGGCACCGGACTTCTTCACCCATGCGGCACGCAGCGGCGCTCCTATGCTCCCCAAGGATATCGGCCTCGTCATCGCCCACACCGGTATGAACCGGCACGACGAGATCCTCGATGCCGGCACAGGGTCCGGGATCGCGGTCATCTATTACGCCGGTATCGCGAAGTCAGTGAAGACCTACGAGATCCGGTCCAACTTCTCGAAGATGGCGGCAAAGAACCTGAAGGCCGCGCATATCGATAACGTCGAGATCGTGGAGGGTGATATCCTCACCGCCGACGGGAAATATGATATCGTCCACCTGGACCTCCAGGTCAGCCCCGAACATATCTCCCATGCCTACTCGCTCCTCAGGCCAGGGGGGTTCCTCGCCTGCTACTCCCCGTTCCTCGAGCAGCTCTTCCTCGTGGTTGAGGAGGCGAAGAAGCTCTTCCCCGAGGTGCACATCCGGGAGTGCATCGAGCGGGAGATCGTCAGGAGCCCACGGGGGACGCGGCCCTCCACCCGGGTCTCCCACTCGGGCTACCTGACGTTTGCGAGGAAGTAAGGGGCCTACAACTTCTCCAACGCCTCCCTCCCTGTCATCCCCGGCTTCACCCCTCGGGCCTGCGCCGGTCCGTTGGCATCCTTCACGATTCCTGCCAGGAGGTCAGGGATGGACGCCACAGAGGGCCCGGTGGATGGTCTCACCCTTGCAGCAGGGTAGCCGAACTTCTCCAGGGCTGCTACATCGAATGCCCCGCATCCCACCATCCCCCTGTCTGTCACCACCGCGACAAGGTTCACCGGCCCGAGGGGGTAGACGAACCCTCTCGCGGATTTTCCTCCCAGTTCCACCTTCACGTCACACATCAGTATCACTGGAACTATCTGGCAGGGCCGGGTCAAGAACCCTTTGCCACCGCACATTCCCTCTGTCGGGGATCCACATCCAGCCCCGCTCCCCTGCCCGGGTGGATACTTCTATCAGGAGAGATGCTCAATAATTTCTGGAAAGCCCACACCGATACCGGAAGGGGGATCTGGAAAATGATGCTGTTCCTGGAAGGATCCGGGCACCGGGCGGGGTGATCCGGTGCGGCATATCATCTCTATCAGGGATTTTTCGCGACTGGATCTCGACCACCTCCTCGACCGTGCTGAGGACTTTGCAGGAGGGTATGACAGGAACCTCCTCGCAGGGAAGATCGTCGCCCTCCTCTTCTTCGAACCATCCACCCGGACCCGCATGTCCTTTGCATCGGCCATGGCGCGGCTGGGCGGAGCCAGCATCTCGGTCGATTCCGTCGAGGCCTCCTCCATTGCGAAGGGAGAGACCCTTGCCGACACGATACGGGTCGTGAGCGGATATACCGATGCCATCGTGCTCCGGCACCCCAAGGAAGGTGCGGCACGGCTCGCATCCGAATTTGCGCAGGTGCCGGTCATCAATGCCGGCGACGGGGCAGGGCAGCACCCCTCCCAGACGCTCCTCGACCTCTACACCATCCGGAAGTCCATGGATATTGACGGTCTCGAGGTGGGGATCCTGGGAGACCTGCGCTACGGCCGGACCGCCCACTCCCTTGCCTACGCCCTCTCCCTCTACCAGGTCACCCTCCATGCCATCGCCCCCCGGGGGCTCGAGTTCCCCGAGGGTCTCCTTCACGAGCTCCACGATCGGGGAACAGAGGTGAAGGCCCACAGCGACGTGAAGGAGATCATCCGAGACCTGGACGTCCTCTACATCACCCGGATCCAGAAGGAGCGGTTCCCCGACCTCGGCTCCTACTATGACGTGGCCTCCAGCTACCGCATCGCTCCCGAGACCCTCCAGGGGGTGAAGGACCGGCTCATCCTCCTCCACCCACTTCCCCGGGTGGACGAGATCGATCCCCGGGTGGACAGCACCCCCCATGCCAGGTACTTCGAGCAGTCCAGGAACGGGGTCCCGGTCAGGATGGCCCTCCTCTCCGAGGTGATGAAATGAACCCGGGACCCGTGAACAGGACCCTCCTTGTGAGCCAGATCAAGAACGGAACGGTCATCGACCATATCACGGCGGGAGAGGCCTTAAACGTCCTCACGATCCTCGGGATCAACGGGACCACCACCGAGTCCCTCTCCATTGCCACGAACGTGGCGAGCGGCAAGGAGGGGAAGAAGGACATCGTGAAGATCGAGCGGCGCGAGCTCAGAAAGGAGGAGGTGGACCGGATCGCGCTGATCGCCCCCCATGCCACCATCAATATCATCCGGGATTACGAGGTGGTCGAGAAGAAAGGGGTGACCATCCCCCGTGTCATCCGCGCCGTGGTGAAGTGCCCGAACCCGGGGTGCATCTCCAATGCGAGCGAGCCCATCGAGTCCGCGTTTGAGGTCCTCCCGAAGGGGCTCCACTGCCTCTACTGCGACTGGATGATCACGAAGGATATCGCGAGCCACATCATCTGACGAGCCGCCCCTCCCGGTCGATCTCCCCGCGGTGGATCCGGGTGCTCGAGATCCACCTCCCGTCGTCCGCAAGCACGCACGAGATCAGGTGGATATCCACCTTCTTCCTCCCCCGGTCCTGCCGGAGCCGGTTGATCTCCATCCCCACCGGGAGGGTCTCTTCGGAGACAACGAGGGCATCGAAGTCCTCGTCCGGGGCGGGTCCGTACCGGTCCCCCAGGGGCTCGATGCGATACGCGGCCCTGAACTTTTTTCTCTGGATGAACCGCTCGAGCTCCCGTTTCCGTTCATCGAACCGCCGGACAGGGTGGGTCTTTCTCCCGGCGAACTCGTCGGTGGTGAGGCCGATGACCACGCACCCGCCCGCACCGGCGAGTTCAAAGGAGCGGCTGAGGAGCTTACGGTGCCCTGCATGGAGCGGGTCGAATGTCCCGCCCACCATAACCTTCATTCGTGAGAGAAATGAACCTTTTATGGTATTATGGCTGGTGGTAAGGCCGGATCCGGTGGATTCATCGCTCCGACGGCAACGGTCATCGGTGATGTCTCCCTGGGGGCGGATACCGGCATCTGGTTCGGCGCGGTCATCCGGGGCGACAAGGACCGGATCGAGATCGGGACAGGTTCGAATATCCAGGACAATGCCGTCATCCATACGAGCAAAGGCTACCCCGCCCGGATCGGGGAAGAGGTCTCGATAGGTCACGGGGCGATACTCCACGGGTGCACCATCAGCGACCGGGTCCTCGTTGGTATGGGTGCAATTGTCATGAACGGGGCAGTGATCGGTGAGGATTCCATCATTGCCGCGGGGGCTGTGGTCACCGAGGGTGCCGTGATCCCCCCGGGATCGGTGGTGATGGGTGTCCCGGCAAAGGTCGTGAAGCAGGCGACCCCTGACCAGAAGGCAGGGATCAGGAGGAACGCCGAGAGCTACATCGCTCTCGCGCGGAGCTACCGGCATGGATGAGGTCGCAGTCATCGGAGGGGGGATCGCGGGAATCCAGGCGGCCCTCGAGATCGCGGACCACGGGATCCGGGTCCACCTGATCGAGCGGGAGCCCTCCATCGGGGGCCACATGGCCCAGCTCGACAAGACCTTCCCGACGAACGACTGCTCCATGTGCATCCTCTCGCCGAAGATGAACGAGGTAGCCCGGCACCCCGGGATCATACTCCACACGTGCACCGAGGTCACCTCGGTAGAAGGGGAGCCGGGAAGCTACCGGCTCACCCTCGTGGCAAAGCCCCGGTTCATCGACAGCGAGCTCTGCAACGGGTGCGGCGAGTGCGTCATCATCTGCCCGGTGGAGGTCTACAACCGGTTTGATGCCGGAATCGGCGTCCGGAAGGCTATCTACAAGCCCCACTCCCAGGCGGTGCCCGACCTCGTTGTCAAGGACGCAGAACACTGCATCGAGTGCGGCCTCTGCTACGATGTCTGCGACCTGGATGCCATACGGAAGGAGGAGGAGGAGAGGACCTTTGAGATCGAGGTGGCAAGCATCGTCCTTGCCACGGGATACTCGGTCTTCGATGCCCGTAAGAAGGGGTCGCTCGGCTACCTGGTCGTCCCTGACGTCGTCACGAGCCTCGAGCTCGAGCGGCTGATCAATGCGAACGGACCCACAGGTGGGAAGGTTGTACGCCTCTCCACGGGGAAGATTCCGAAGAGCGTGGTCTTTGTCCAGTGCGTCGGCTCACGGGACACCTCGATCGACCGGCCCTGGTGCTCCTGCGTCTGCTGCATGGCAGCCATCAAGAACGCCATCCTCCTCAAAGAGAAGTACCCGGAGATGGAGGTGACCATCTGCCACAACGATATCCGCGCATACGGGAAGGGCTACGAGGAGTACTTCAACCGTGCCGAGCGGATGGGGGTCCGGTTCCTGAAAGGTCTCCCGGGCGAGGTCTGGTCAGACGGCAGGGGCCCTGCCCTCCAGGTGGAGAATACCGAGACCCAGGTGATCGAGATTCTCCACCCTGACCTGGTCATCCTCTCGGTCGGCATCGGGCCCGGTGAAGGGACGTGTGAGGTTGCCGGAATCCTCGGGATACCGCTGGAGAAGTCAGGGTTCGTGCAGCCCCTCGACGACAAGCTCGGTCCCTTCCTCACGAGGCGGCCCGGGATCTACCTTGCTGGCACGGCAACAGCCCCGAGGGACATCCCGGACTCGGTTGCCATGGGTGGGGCGGCGGCCATGCGGGCCTTCACCGATACCCTGCGGGAGTGAAGGCTGTGCCAGAAAGGCCGGAGCCAACCATATCCTGGGACGGGGGAACGGGATCCATCCGCTTCATCGACCAGACCCTGCTCCCCGAACGCTGCGAGGTCGTCACCTGCGGGACCGTGGAACGGCTTATCGTCGCCATCTCGCGCCTCGAGATACGGGGGGCCCCGGCCCTCGGTGTCGCAGGAGGGATGGGGGTAGCCCTTGCCGCGGAAAGGTGCAGGGAAGCCACGCGGGATGCCTTTCTCCGGGAGGTGGAGGAGGCGGCCGCCCGCATTGCCGCCACGCGCCCCACCGCGGTGAACCTTTCCTGGGGAGTCAACCGTGTCCTCGCCCGCGTGAGAGAAGCGGTGGATCCCGCTGAAGCGAGGAAGGTTGCGATCCGGGAGGCGATGGTGATGGCAGAAGAGGACCGGGCGACCTGCATGAGGATTGGTGACCACGGGACCTCGCTCATCCCTGACGGGGCAACGATACTCACCCATTGCAACGCCGGGGCCCTTGCATGCACCGAGTGGGGCACAGCCCTCGGCGTTGTCCGTTCCGCTGCCCGGGCAGGCAAACGGGTGAAGGTCATCGCCTGCGAGACGAGGCCCCTCTTCCAGGGCTCGAGGCTCACCGCCTGGGAGCTCTCCCGCGACGGGATCGATGTGACCGTCATCCCTGACGGGAGCGCAGCGTACCTCATGCGAAAGGGCGAGATAGACCTCGTCCTGGTGGGTGCTGACCGGATCACCCGGGATGCGGTCTTCAACAAGATTGGCACTTACATGCACGCCATCTGTGCCCGCCACCATGGCATTCCCTTCTATGTCGCCGCACCACGTTCGACCTTCGACCTCCGCTCGGGCGAGGAGGGGGTGACCATCGAGGAACGGGACAGGAGTGAGGTGAGCCGGTGCGGGGGACGGACCTTGGTCCCGGACGGGGCGCGGGTGAAGAACCTTGCCTTTGATGCAACCCCCCTCTCCCTCGTATCAGCCATCATCACCGAGGAGGGGGTGCTCCGGCCCCCCTACCATATCGGCGGCCAGGGATCGCCCTGATCGCCCCGGGACGAAGTATATCTCCTGAAACAACCAATAATCCCGTAAAACATGCTTTTCGACAATCCCCTCTGGAACAACACGATGATCCTCCTTGGCGAGGCCACGGTCCTCATCGGGGTATTCCTCTTCGTCTCGGCCCTCCTCCTCCTCATCATCGCCCTCGTCTCGGTGAGGAACGGGCATCTCTACCTCCCGAGGATCATGAAAACCTGGTTCTTCCTCCTGGAGGGGCTGGTGAAGGCCGTCTGCCGGTTCTTCGGCCTTGATGACCGGGACCTCATCTCGTTCTCCATCAAGCTCCAGAACTCCATGAACAAAAAGTCCTTCCAGGGTGTGCCGGTGAAGAAGAGGGCCGTCTTCCTCCCCCAGTGCCTCCGCTCGGCCCGCTGCCCGGCCAACCTCACGCCGGAGGGGATCTGGTGCCAGGGGTGCGGGCTCTGCACCACCGGCGATGCTATCCGGGAACTCCTGAGGATGGGCTACCGGGTCTTCATCGTCCCCGGGTCGAGCTTCATCAAGCGGATGGTGAAGAAGTACCGGCCTGATGGGATCATCGGGGTGGGCTGCACCCTGGAGGTGAAGGAGGGGCTCGACCTGTGCGACCAGCTCGGCATCCCCGGGATGGGAGTCGTGACCCTGAAGGACGGGTGCGTGGAGACCTGCGTGAACTGGAACGAGGTCTTCGAGGTAGCGTCCCTCGGGATCGCACCGGCCTCAGGCCCCGACAACCTTCACGAGCCTTCCCGATAGTTTCCCGGTCTCGGCCTTTCCCTCGACGGTGATGCTCCTCCCGCTCACCACGTCCCCCACCCTGACCCCGGGCCTGAGCCTGACGTCCCGTGCTGCCCGGATCATGCCGATGGCGGCGCCATCGCAGACCAAGACATCGCCGACCGCGACAAGGGGTCCCCGGATCCGCGCATGGTCACCGATGATGGCGTTGCCGCACCAGACACCCGCCCCGATCGTCGAGAAGGGGCCGAGGGCGAGATCCCCCTCCACGACGAGCCGCCCCCAGAAATGGGTGTTCCTGGGCACGAGGAAGTCCCCGTCGATATGGACGTGGCCTTCGAAGTACGCCCCCCTCGGCACGATGAAGGTATCATTCCACCGGTATATCTTCACAGTCCCCACCACCTTTTCAGGATACCGGGATATGAAGGTTCCCGGAGAGGATGGCAGCTCCCGTGATCACGACGAGGGCCAGGAACATCCCCACCTTCAGGATGGTGGTAGACCGGGAAATCCGGACGCACTCCGGGGTCCTGCACCGGAGAGCCCGGGCGGCCCCGAAGAGGATCACCACGTCCGCCGCCCCAACCCCGACAAGGTAGGCTGGCCCCCACCACGGGACAACAGGGAGGAGGGAGACAGCGATTGCACCGAGAGCGCAAGCATAGGCTAATATTCCGGTCTTCTTCACACCGAAAACGATCGGGACGGTCCGGGCACCCGCGGCGCTGTCGCCAGCCACATCCTCTGCATCCTTCAGGAGTTCCCGGGAGAGCATGGCAAGGAAGGTGATCCCTGCAAGGGGCAGGGTCCTCTCCATGGCAGGGAGGCCGGCCAGGGCGCCGCCGAAGGGATAGATGCTTGCCGAGAGGTAGGAGACCGCCACGTTCCCCCAGAGGGCTGTCCGCTTCAGGGTGCGCCCATAGAAGAGAAGGAGGAGGGAGCTCATCACCGCGATGATGACACAGGGGAGACCCGCGGGGATGGTGAGGACGAGGCCAGCTGCAAAGAGGGATGCCGCGAGGATCCCCGCCGCCTCCGGGGTCACCCTCCCCGACGGGAGCGGGCGATCCGGGCGGTTGATCCGGTCGATCTCCAGATCGCAGAGGTCGTTGAAGACGTTCCCCCCCGCGGTGATGGAGAAGACGATGGGGACGAGGAGGAGCGAGACCGGCGCCAGGGTTCCCGTGGCAACGATATACCCGAGGAGAGCCGCGAGGCCGGCGACGACGGAGTTCACCGGCCGCGTGATGGTGAGGAGGCCCACCAGGGTCATGGAATGATGGAACCATTAGACCGATGGGGTATTCAATGCATGGGTTCGCATTGAGAGGATATCGGGGTCACCGAAGGTGGGCTGATTACCCGGGAATCACGCTCTTTGGTGTGCCCGTTCGGTCCGGCTCCAGCCACGGTGAGCCCATTCGGGAGGATACATGTCTTGATCCGTTGGAATGGTCCTTCATCAGTATCTGGTACCTGGAACCGGCCCGCACGAATCCCGTGGTCGACGGGGGATGCCCGCTGCGGGGGCGGAAGTCGCCCAAGAGCCCAAGAGAAAAATGATCAGTAAAATTCCAACTTTTATGAGGGAATGAGGCCTGGCAGAACAACCTGGGATCCATCCACTGAATCTGCTATGAAGTATTGATCCTTATTCTTCAGCCTGGACGGGGAGGATTACCGTCGTGATCCCGCTGAACTGGAGGTTGCGCTGGATGGCGAAGGCGGTCTCGTTGTGGAGGAGCTTGTGGAAGGGGCTCTCGTGCCGGAAGACGATCTGGCCGGTGTAGAAGGTCGAGTTCGGGAACTCCTTTGCGATCGACTGGCAGAGGGTGACAGCCGTCTCCACCACGTCAGTCCCGGTTGCGGTACGGCACCCTGCAGCAAATCCCAGGGTGCGGGCAAGGTCCACGTACTTCTGGAGGCCTGCCTGCACGGACTCCTCGAGGGCCTTCACCTCCCCCGCCCCCTTGAAGGAACCGGAGTCCACGACGGCGACCGAGACGAAGATGAAGTTCTCGTACAGGTTGGGGAAGCTGCGGATGACGGAGTAGAAGGTATGGAGCCCGAAGCCATTGAAGCCGGTGACGAGCTGGACGGCAGTCATCTTCCTCGGGTCCACAGGGTCCGTGTTCACCGTGCCCGCTGCGGGTACGTTGTTTAAGTGGTAATCGAGCTTGTGAAACCCTGTGGTCACCTCAGTGTAGTGCCTTTTTATGAAGAAGCAGATCCCGATGACCGACGAGGTAATCAGGAGGGTGAGCCAGCCCCCCTCGGTGAACTTCTCGAAGATGGTGATGGAGAGGATGGTAGTACAGAGCACCAGCCCGGTGAGGTGGACCACGATATGCCTTGACCAGAGAGGATCCTCGCGCCTGCGGGTATAGAAGAACCGGGACATCCCGAACTCGGAGAGGGAGAAGGTGATGAAGACGTTGATGGCGTACATGACCACGAGGACAGAGACCGATCCCCGGGCATAGACGAGGAGAATGAGGGCCGCGCTGCCCATGAGGAGGATCCCGTCCTGCATGGTGAGCCGCTCGGAGAGAGATGCGAACCTGCGGGGGAACCAGGAATCGATCGCCATGTTCGCCATCACCCGGGGTCCGTCGATAAAACCCGTCTGGGCTGCGACCATGAGGAGCGCCCCCTCCGAGAAGATGGTCACAAAGGCGAGGAGCCCCCCGAAAGCCCATCCCGAAAAGACGAGATCCGCGAGGACCGCATTCAGGGTCTTCCCCGGTACGGGGGAGATCCCCCAGAGGAGGTAGCAGAGGAAGAGGCCCCCGGCCACGAGGGCAAGCGAGCTTGCCATGTACGCCATGGTCCGCTTCCCTGTCTGGACCTTGGGCTCGCGCATGATCTGGAGGCCGTTTGCCACCGCCTCGATACCGGTGTAGGTTCCTGCACCGAGGGAGTAGGCCCGGAAGAAGAGGGCCAGGATCCCGATGATGCCAATGGCTGAGAGATCGGCAGCGAGATTTGCCTGGATTGCGGAGGAGACCGTGCCAATATTCGAGGTATGGGAGATGATGCCGTATCCAAGAAGGAGGGCGTGGGTGATGATGAAGATGAGGAAGATGGGGGCAAGGACCTCCACCGACTCCTTCACGCCCCTCAGGTTGAGGAGGATGAGGAGGAGCACGAGGAAGACGGCGAAGACGAGCTTGAACCGCTGGAACTCAGGGGGTACAAAGCTGAAGATGGCCTCGGCACATGCCGCGATGGAGACCGTGATGGTGAGCATGTAGTCAACGAGGAGGGCGGAACCTGATACCACACCGGCCTGCTCGCCGATGGTATGGGTGGCGACGATGTAGCCGCCGCCCCCGCTCGGGAAGTGCTCGATGATCCGCGAGTAGGCGTAGGAGATGATAAAGACGGTCACCGCTGTGGCAAAGGCGAGGAAGATGGCGAGGTAAATATGGCTCCCCAGGGCAGCGAAGGCCTCGGGAGGACCGTAGGACGACGAGGAGAGCCCGTCGGCCCCGAGGCCGATCCAGGCAAGGAGGGGGATGAGGGCGATCTTGTGGAAGATGGACGGGTCGGCGATATTCCGCCGGGCTCCGATGAGCGCGTGGCGGATCCTCTGGGGAAAGCTCTCCCGGTCCTCTTCGTCGTTCTCTGGCTTCAAGAATGGATCACTGGTGGAAGGTATGGAGGATCAGGGGCAGAGCGGGGTTCCCCGCCCATCCGTCCATGCAATCAAGGTGGATATCCCCCCATAATATCCTTTTAGTTCCTGATCCCTGGTGGGGATGAGCCACGGGCTTGGGGGGATTCGAACCCCCGACATTCACCTTAGGAGAGTGACGCCCTATCCTGGCTAGGCCACAAGCCCCCTTTTTATTACGTTTCTCTGGGTATATCTATAATGGTAGCGTCGATTCCCGGGGGCTCTTGCATGGATCTCGTACCTGTCACCGAGGGAGGAACCGAGATCCTCGTCCCAGTCCAGGACCCTGCCCGCGCCTTTCCCCCGGGATCCTCACCGGTCTTCTTCAACCCGAGGATGGCCCTCTCCCGGGATGCCACCGTCCTCCTCCTCCAGGGGATCCCGCTCGAGAGCTACCTGGACGCCATGGGGGCAACCGGTGCCCGGGGGATACGCATCGCCAGGGAATGCGGGATACCGGTGACCATCAACGACCGCGACCCCCTCGCGATCGAGGTGATCCAGAGGAACGCTGCCCATACCGGGGTTCCCGTTGAGATCACCCAGTGCGACGTGAATCTCCTCCTCACGTCCCGGCGGTTCGATGCCGTGGACCTCGATCCCTTCGGCACCCCGGCCCCCTTCGTCGACGCAGCCGCACGTTCTGCCCGGAAGTACCTCTTTGTCACCGCCACGGATACGGCACCCCTCTGCGGGGCCCATGGGCGGGCCGGGGCCCGCCGGTACTTCGCGCACCCGGTGAACAACGAGTATCACGGCGAGACCGGCCTGCGCACCCTCCTCGGCTTCATCGTCCGGGAGGTGGTGAAGTACGACCGGGGGGTGGAACCGCTCCTCTCCTTCACTCGTGAGCATGCCATACGTCTCCACCTGAAGATCCAGCCCGGTGTCCGGGCTGCCGATGAGACCCTGGATCGGATGGGCTTCATTCTCCAGTGCAACCGGTGCTTCTACCGGGAGGAGGAACCCGGCATCGTCCCATCAGGCGGTCAATGCGCGTGCGGCGGGAGATTCATCCCCATCGGCCCCCTCTACCTGGGGGCAATCAACCATCCAGCCGTCATCGCCTCCATGCTCGACCGGCTTCACTCGGTGCCACTTGCCGCGGGGAAGGAACTCTACCGGCTCCTTTCCATCCTGCAGGAGGAGCTTCCCGCATCGAGCCATTACGATTATCACCGGATGGCAAGATCCCTCCACACCTCCCCTCCGCCGATAGAGACAGTCCTGCGGAGGGTTGAGGATTCGGGCTACCGGGTGAGCCGGGCGCACTACTCGGGGACCGCGATCAAGACAGATGCACCCGTCGGGGTCCTGGAACGAGCGATCAGCGGCGGGTGATCTTACCGTTCAGAAACGAGGGGCTCATTCATATTCATGGGTGGGGTTCGCCCTCGGGCTTGACCGGCTGCTCCGGCTTTGTGAGAGGGGTTGATGCTTCAGGATCGGGAAACAGATCTCGATATTCCAGGAAACGTCGCTTCGCCGGTCCCAAAACACGACGGGGGATGCCCGCGGCGGGGGCGGTAGTCCCCCAAGAGCCCAACACGAAGAAGAATTTGGGGACTCGTTCCGGAATTCGAAACTCCTCAGAAAACGATCACCGGCGGACGCTCCTGGGGGCTTCGCTTGACGGCCCGATCCCGCCGCTGCGGCGTCCCAATTGCGATAGGACTGAATTGAATATTACCGCCGGGTGATAATCGAGACTAGATCCCGGTCGTGCACCTTGTAGTGGAGCCCGACCCGTTGCCCGGGATGCTTCACCGCATCCCCCCAGATCCGGGCGTACCGGAACTTCTCCACGAACTCCC
>CAZKEV010000006.1:63483-70729 GCA_964551875.1 uncultured Methanomicrobiales archaeon
TGCTTCACCGCATCCCCCCAGATCCGGGCGTACCGGAACTTCTCCACGAACTCCCGGTGCAGCTTCCGGCAGACATCCTCGATGGTGGCGTTCCTCCGGAGGATCATGGGCTCCTCCAGGTCCGCCGGTCCCCCATGGGGCTTCATGTACGCCCGGATGAAGCCCAGGTGATCGAAGATCGCGTCCTTCAGCTCCTCCATATGATATCCCGAGGCCGCCGAGATCAGGAGGGGGCGCTCGCCGAACCGCATGGTGAGGTCCTCCTCGATGGACTGCATGGTCACCCCATCCACCAGGTCAACCTTGTTCACCGCAAGGAGGGCGGGCACGTAGATCCGGTTCCCGAGCAGGGTATCGATGAGGTCGTCCTGAGTGGCACCGCCCCGGATCAGGACATGGGCATTCACCAGCCGGTATTCTGCCATGATGGCCCGGATCTCCTCGTCGTCCATGCCGATATCCCCGACGGAACCGACATGCACCCCGCCGATTGAGGTCTTCCGGATGGTGATGTCCGGCTTCTCCCGGTTGATCCGGATACCGGCATTCGCAAGCTCCCTGATCAGGATATCGAAGTGCTTCTCGTTCCAGACATCGACGAGGAGAACGATCATGTCAGCGGAACGGACGACGGAGATCACCTCCTTGCCCCTGCCCTTGCCCATCGCGGCCCCCGCGATCATCCCCGGTATGTCCAGTACCTGGATCTTTGCCCCCCGGTGCTCAAGCGCCCCCGGGATCACGGTAACCGTCGTAAAAGAGTAGGACGCAACCTCGGACTCGGTCCCCGTGATGGCATTTAACAGCGTGGACTTCCCTGTCGAGGGGAACCCGACCAGCACGGCGGTGGCATCCCCGCTCTTCTTCACCGAGAAGCCCTCGCCCCCGCCCCCTGCCTTCAGCGCCCGCTGGACCGCTTCGTCCTTCACCTTCGCGAGTTTGGCCTTCAAGCGGCCGATGTGCTTCGACGTGGCCTTGTTGTAGGGGGTGGAGCTGATCTCCTCCTCTATCGCAAGGATCTCGTCCTCAAGGCCGCTCATTGCACTATCAGTTCGCGGGGAGACGTAAAGAAAATATCCCGGGAAACCGGGGGAGGCAACTTCCGGATGGGAGAACCGCTCCGCGTATTGTACCAGGGTGACAGGCTCACCGGGACTCTTCTCTTCTCCACCGGATATATGCGATGACGCAGCTACTCCCAAGGACAATGAGGATCACGCCGTACAGGAGAGGATTCCCCTCGAGTGAGAACCCGAACCACCCACCCCCGGACTCTTCCTCCGGGCTGGGAAGGCCAACCGCTTGGTTGTACCGCTCTTCAATCCCCATCGGTCCGGTCATCCGGTATGCTGCGAAGGATAGGATGACAACCACGACGAGGATCAACCCGAAGAGGATGAGCCCTCTCCTTCGGTCCAGCGCCGTCACGGGCGGCCACCATCCAGGAGGTCGGGTTTCACCTTTCCAATGTACTCCACGATAAAACCGGTGACGAAAGCCTCAACGGCCGCCACACCCATGTTCATGGCCACGAGGATGGAAAGGCCGGTGAAGATCTGGATAGATGTCTGGGTCACACCCTGGATCCCTGAAATGAGGATGATCGCCACCATCGCGATATTCCCCACGAACAGCCCCGCAAAGGTGGCTACCCCCGCACGGGAGAAGAGGCTGGAGGAGACCCGCTTCAGGGCCCTGAAGTTCAGGTACCCGGTCATCACCTCGGAGACGTTCACGAGGACGTTCGCCCCGATGAGCCCCCATCCTCCGTGGCCGATGGCTGCCGAGAGGATATTTACGATAAAAACGATGAGGCTCCCGAGGACCGGGCCCGCGAGGATGCCGATGAGAGGGGTGAGGTTCATGTGCACGCCCCCGAAGAGGGGGACCTGCACCTGGAAGACCGCAAATGAGGCCGCCGTAATAAAGGCAGCGATCGTGATCTCTCTGCTCCCCGATCTCCTCATCCTCGCCCATACGAGGGCCGCGCCGATGAGGGCAAGGGCGCAGATCCACCAGACAAGTACCCAGAAGAGGGTAAAGGAACCATCAGGGAGATGAATATGGGCCAAAGGAACCCGCCACCAACCGGCTGTATCCGGCTGTCGTATATCGTCCGATGCCTTTATCAAAGTTTCCCGGAATTTGGACCGGTACAAAACTTTGGGACGATCAACCCTTCCCGTGGACCTCCTTCAGCGCGGAGACCAGATCCTCCCTCCTGACCGGCCGTTTGTCAGGGAGGACACCCATCGCCGTGCAGCAGTCCAGGTAGAGCTGGATACCCGACGGGATCGCAAGGCCGGCCTCGCGGATCAGGTCCGGGTCATAGAAGACCTCGGCGGGCGGGCCTTCGGCAAAGACGGACCCGTTCTTCACCATGCAGATCCGGTCGGCGATCCGGGCCGCGAAGTCGAGATCATGGGTGGCCACCACCACTCCGATCCCGAACTCCTCCTTGAGGCCGACGATGAGTTTCTCGATCCTCCCGCTATGGACCGGGTCGAGGTCCGAGGTGGGTTCATCGAGGGCGATGACCTGCGGCCTCATGGCGAGGATGCCGGCGATGGCCACCAGCCGCTTCTCCCCCCCGCTCAGGTAGTTCGGGATCTTGCGGACAAGGTGCGCCCCGCCGACCGCCGAAAGTGCCTGCATCGCCCTCTCCTTTGCCTCGTCTCGGGTGAGACCCATGTTGAGGAGCCCGAACATCACGTCATCGAGGACCGTGGGGGCAAAGAGCTGGTCGTCGGACTGCTGGAAGACCACCCCCACCACTCTCCAGAGATCGGATCTCTCACCCGCCGAGAGTATCCTTCCCTGGACGAGGACCTTGCCCTGCGACGGCGTGAGGAGGCCGTTTAAGTGTTCGATGAGGGTCGATTTCCCTGAACCATTCGGCCCGCAGATGGCGACGATCTCGTTCTTCAGGACATGGAAGCACATGTCATGGATCCCGATGCTCCCATCCGGATAGGAATGGCTTGCGCAGTCAACATGGATGATCTCCCGCTCCGGATCCACGACCGGGCACGGGGCCGGCCCGTGCATCTCCCTTCGTATGATCGTCATGTTCGGTCACCAGCCTCCCGGAGGAAGCACCAGGGAACCGGCGGCAGTAACAAGGATGCAGAGGGCGAGAACCCCGTACCCCCCGATGCCCGGAGCCGGTATCTCCGTCGTGTTCGAGTACGACCCCTGGTACCCCCGGGCCCTCATCGCCTTCTCCACCCTCTCGGCCCGGTCAAAGGAACGGATGAAGACCAGGCCGATGATCTCGGCAAAGAGGGCCCCCTCGGTCCTGATCCCGCGGACGAGACCCCCGCCGCGGGATCGCACCGCCTTCAGGATGGACCCCACCATGGCGAAGGTCAGGAAGAAGAACCGGTACGCCATGAGGAAGATCTGGTCGAGGGGGGCAGGAAAGATGCGTGAGATCATCCCGGAGAGGTACTCGTACCGCGTTGTCATCAGGAAGAAGAGGGAGAAAGTGATCGATATCAGGGTTTTCAGCGCCAAGGTCACGACGAGGAGGATCCCCCTGTCAGTGAGGGATACAGGGATCCCTGCAACCGAGAAGCCGAGGACGGGATTCCCGGGCTGGGTCCACGCCAGGATCCCCACGAGGGAGACGACGAAGAGGAGCGGGAAGAGGTACCAGCGGAGGAGCTTCTCCACGGGGAGCTTCGCAAGAATAAACAGGGAGAAGACCGCCAGGTACAACCCCAGGAGGACGAGCGGGTTCCGCGAAACAGTGATGGTGAGGATGATTACGGCGAGCAGGGATAGCTTGGTCCAGGGGCTCACCCCCGAGAAGAACGATTCCTGCTTCTCGGCATAGTAGGTGATGAGGTCGGGGTCGGGGATATGCGACGATACCGGTAAGGCGCTCATTCCCTCTCCCCCCGCGTAGCCCTGTCCCGGGAATCACCCGCTGATGCTCCCAGGCCACAGGTACCGTGGGTGATCTCGCCGCAGATGCCCTGGCTGGGGTGCCCCATGGCCCGGCATATCCTGTCGATGGCGCTCCGGGACACGAGGCTCTCGAACCGCGAGACCTCGCAGCACGCCTCCTTGCTCGTGAGGCCGAACCGGGTGAGGACGAGGGCAAGGATCCTGTGCCTTTTCACCAGGAACTCGGCACAGCTCCTCCCTTTCTCGGAGAAGGTCACCCCGTGGTAGGGCTCGTGGACGAGGAGTCCGCTCCCCGCGAGATCATCGATGGTCTTCGTGACCGTCGATGGATCCACCCCGAACCGGTATGCGATCCGGTTCGTCTTCACCCTCCCTCCCGTCTCGAAGATATACTTGAGATACTCCACCTTCCTCGGGGAGAGCTCGAGGCCTTCCTGCGTCTCCATGGCAGATCATTCCCTGGCTCGGGAGAAAAATGTTGGTATGACACCAAACTTCTTTTCCCTCATTCCGGTCTGGCGCCGGATTTCGGACCTGGGAGGGGACGACAATCCGGAATGACCATTTAGAATCGCCTCTCCTGGTTTACTGAGACAATTTTTATTGTTGGGCTCTCGGGGGACTACCGCCCCCGCCGCGGGCACCCCCCGCCGTGTACTTGAGCTTGCGCAAAGGTTACCGGAATACGGAACAGATTTTCATTCTGTGTGAAAGGGCCTAATCCTAACCGGGGAACGCCGAAGCGGCAAGGGCGAGCGAAGCCCCCACCAGCCGGACTGCCGGTTGAAGGGACGGATACGTTTAAGTAAAATTTTACCCAATGTTACAGGGTTGCTGCTATAGTGTAGACCGGCCAATCATGCGGGCCTCTCACGTCCGCGACTGGGGTTCAAATCCCCATAGCAGCATGAAGGTACCCTTTTTTTATCACTGGATGCACTCCTGCAAACCACGAGGATCCAGCTTCATGCTCCCTTCTGATACGAATAACAACCGTTATATTTTCTCGATTCTATACCTGAAAGACTGTCATGCTATGACATGGCAGTCACTGAACTGGCATAGCATTTCTGCGTAAGGGGAAAAGGTATGAAGCACGTAACGACGGTATCCATCCTGCTCGCGGCACTGGTGCTCTCTGCGGTGCTCCTGGCCGGCTGCGCCCAGCAGCAGGCCCAGCCGCAGGACATCAAAGTGGGAGCGGTGGTCTCCCTGACGGGAGCTGGGAGTAACGTGGGGAAGCACATGAAACAGTCCGCGGAGCTGGCGGTCAGCGAGATCAATGCACAGGGGGGGGTTTTTGTCAAGGCATACAACAAGAAACTTCCCATCACCCTCGTCGTGGCCGATGACGAGACGAAAGGAGATAGCGGTGTCAAGGCCGTGACAAAACTCATCTCCGAGGACAATGTGGATATTCTGGTCGGAGGCTACAGCAGCGGGGTGACCACGGCCACGCAGGGTGTTGTGGCCGAAAAGCAGGTTCCGTACATCGTCACCGGCGCCTCAAGCCCCGACATTACAAGGAGAAAGGACGTCAATACGAGTTATTTCTTCCACTATTGCCCGACCACGGCCATGTACGGCCAGTACACGACCCTCTTCATGGACCAGGTCATACGTCCGGCGATCAATGAAAAGTTCGAATTTGCCGATAACCGGACGCTGAGACTCGCGGTCCTCTACCAGGACAGCGCCTACGGGAAAGGTGTACTGAATGGCGTTACCAGCACCATCACCGCGAACAACCTCAATATCCAGATCGTCTCCAACCAGAGCTTCAAGCTGGGGGAGGCGGACTTCAGGACGGCGCTCACGGCGATAAAGGCTGCCAAGCCGGACGTGATCTACCCCGCGGCCTTCCCGTCGGAACAGACCCAGATCGTGGTGCAGGCGAGGAGGGATGTCAACCTCAACACCATCATCCTCGCCGTGGAGACAAACGACAACCCTGATTACTACAAGGGTATCGGGCGCTTCGGGGAGTATTCCGTCATGGAGAGTCGTTTTTCCCCCTACACGGCGCCACCAACATCCATCGCGGCGGCTGATGCAAAGTTCAAGACGGATTACAAGGCAAAATTCGGAACCTTCCCGGACATGATGGGCACCTCGACCTATGAAGGGGTCTATGTTGCCGCCAAGGCGATTGAGAATGCAGGAACCCTGGACAAGGCGGCGGTGAGGGATGCCCTCGCCAGCCTCTCGATGCCCGAGATTGTGGAGGCCATCAAGGACGGCACCATCAGCTTCTCCAAGGACTACCGGGAGGTCCAGTTCCAGCTCTTCATGGAGCAGCTCATCTGGGATGAAAAAGCGGGAGAGGTCAGGCCCAAGATCGTCTGGCCCGACAACCTGAAGGAGACTGGCTTCGTCCTGCCGGACTGGTACGAGGCCGGGTCCGGATAAATACCCCTCATTTTATCACGTCCTGCCTTCGATAACGTACAGGGAGGTCCGGAACGCAGCGTGGCTCTTGACTTCAATATCCTGCTCCAGGTTCTCTTCTGGGGGCTGTATGCCGGGTGCATTTATATCCTCCTTGCGACTGGCCTCAACCTGATCTTCGGGGTGATGAAGATAGTGAACTTCGCCCATGGCGAGCTCCTGATGCTTGGCGCCTACATCACGGCCACCGTCTTTGCGCTGAGCGGCTTCAACCCCTATTCCCTTATCCTGCTCACCATGCTCGTGCTGGGACTGATCGGCATCGTTGTCGAGAGGCTCTGTTTCCGGCCGATCCTCGGCACCGGCAAACTCAATGAGATCTTCCTCTCCCTCGGCCTCATCTACGTCTTCCAGAACGGGGTCGCCCTCATCTGGGGCGATGAGAGGCAGGTCCTCAACAGCCCTTACCAGACGGTCTCCGTCCCCATAGGGGACATCCAGCTCCCCCTTGACTACATCATCATCATTGTCATCACCGTCCTGATCCTCGCAGGGCTCCATCTTCTCCTCAGAAGGACAGACCTGGGGAGGGCGATTCGGGCGACAAGCCAGAACAGGAAAGGTGCCATGATCGTGGGGATCGATGTGGAGAGGATGGACATGATCAGTTTCGGCATCGGGTCCGGTCTGGCCGCGGCAGCCGGCACCCTCTGGGTGGTCAGCGGCCAGGTGTTCAACCCGTATATCGGCTCCATCCCGGCCATCAAGGCATTCTCCATTATCATCCTCGGGGGCCTCGGCAGTATTCCCGGCGCCATTGCGGGAGGGCTGCTCTACGGCATTGCCGAGAACGGGGCCGCGTATTTCCTGGGAGGAATATGGAAGGATTCGATCTCGTTCCTGATCCTGATCATTGTGCTCATCTTCAGGCCAACCGGCTTATTCG
>CAZKEV010000007.1:0-69074 GCA_964551875.1 uncultured Methanomicrobiales archaeon
AACGGGAACCTCATCAAGGTCCTCGCCTGCACCGGCGCCTTCCGGAAGCTCCAGATGGAGCTCGACAAGGTCATCGACCAGGTGAAGGCAGGGAAGAAGGGCGATGCCCTCGTCCTCCCCAAGGTCGCCATCTCCTCGGACTCCGCCGTGAAGGGCGAGTTCACGAACCCCTATGCCCTCGCCAAGGCCCGTGCAGCCTACGAGATCGCCCAGGCAGTCGCCGGCGTGAACGTCAAGGGCTGCTTCATGACAAAGGAGTACGTGGACTACGTCCCCATCGTCACCTCGGCCCACGAGATGATGCGGGTCGCCGCCGATCTCTGCGACCAGGCCCGGGAGCTCGAGAAGGGGATGGACGCGGTCATCAGGAAGCCCCACAAGAAGGACGGCATGATCGTCTCCAAGACGAAGCTCGTCAGCAAGCCCGAGTAAAACCCCTCATTCTTTTTTCTCGAAAGGATCTCCTAGATCAGAAATCTACTGAATTGACCGGCCAATTTCTGAATCGAAGCTCAAGTGTCACGATTCATTCTACTAGTGGGCTCTTGGGGGACTTGCGCCCCCGCCGCGGGCATCCCCCGTCGTTTCCTGAAACCCCTGATGAATGGTTTTATGAAAATCCGGATCCTGGTACCGCTCTAAAAGGCCTATCCCCACGAGAAGGACGCCACAGCGGCGGGGGCAAGCCGAAGGCGCAGCCCCCGCGGGAGCCTTCTTATGTTCCCATCTTCTCCCTGTACATCCTCGCGAGTTCTTCGGGTGCCGTGAGGATGACCGGCTGGAGATGGAGGCGTTCCATGAAGGAAGAGTCGCTCATGCACTGATCATTCGGGTTGATCCGGGCAATGACGGTGCAGAAGGCAGAAAACCCATGATCATGCCCTTCACGGTCAAAAAAAAGGGAGAGATTGAAGGCATGGGTGCCGAGCCGGCGGTAGAGGTCAAGGATTCTCGCAAGGCCGTCGATAAAAGTATCGAGGAGGGGCTCAAACTCGGAAAGTTGGGAGACCGGGAGGATCCCCCGTACTTCCCGTTCACCCAGGGGCACGGCATGGGCAGTCCAGAGGATCTCGTCGCCGAAGAGGTAGCGGGGAGAACCGGCCTCCAGGGCCCGGAGATCCATGCCATAGCATCTCCCGTGTTCTCTCCGGTAGGACTCGCTTCCCGTGAGATACGACGTGGCAAGGAAAGAGGGCTCCGGATCCACAAGCCCCTGGAGGTGGGGGTGTGCCAGGCTCGCGCCCGCAGAGGGGAGGAAGTTCCAGTTGATGCTCGGAAAGCCGTCATGACCACGGAGGGAGGTTACCTGGGCTGAGAAGGCGTCCAGGAGCTGCCTGTGCGTGAACTCCCTGACATCGTGCGTGCGGGTGATGACCGTCACTGTATGCCAGGCTCCAAAGGGGTAAAGGTTCGGGAATGTGACAGATTCGCCCTGGAAGATACGGGTTCCGTCCGGAAAGAGGGGGGTCATGGTCGCCACGTTCTCCGAGCAGAACGGACAGTTCCCGGGATTGTAGACTATGGTCTGGGGGAGATCGATCCGCCTTTTGATCCGCTCGGAGCTGATCCGGCAGCTGAGGCCGGTGAGGGTCTCGCGCCGGTACTGCAGCGTGCCCCGTTCAGTTTTTACCTCGGTTATGGTGAACATGACCCTTCAACAGGAGTATCGGGCGTGGCTGATAAGAAGGCATCGGAGAGGGACTGGCCTTCGATCAGGGGAACATGGGGGGAGAGCGACTCTCCCGGAGGTCCCCGGCCATGGAGAATCTCCCCCGAGAAACTCTCCAATGTACTTCGGGAGGAGCAGGTGACGAACGGCTCCAGCTTTAAAAGACTCATCGACGGAAGAGATGGGGCTGGTGGGTGGAGTGAGCCTGCCACGCAGGAGAGATCCAAAAAAAGGTGTGAGATCCGGAGACCCGGGATTACACGATGTACTTGCCGAGGAGCCGGATGGAGGTGGTCATGTCCGGCCCGAGCGGGGAGCCGAAGATGATCTGGGTGACGCCGGCCTTTGTCAGGTCATCGCACTTCTGCTTCACCATCTCGGGGGTGCCGGCGATGGTGAAGGCGTCGATCTCCTTGTCGCTGATGAGCTCGCCGACGGTCTTGAAGTCGAACTTGCCGAGGGCATCTTTGATCTTGGCAACGGTGTTCAGGTCGAGACCATGGCGGGTGAGCAGCTCTGGCGGTGAACCGGCTGCGATGAAAGCCGCCACAATCTTGGCCGCGTTCCGGGCCTTCTTCACGTCACGGTCGATGGACATAGCCGTGTAGGCGCCGACGTCAAAGCCCTTCTTGCCGACGGCATCGGCAGCCTTCTTGATGATGGGGATGGCGATCTGGAAGTCCTTGGGGTTCGACGCGTTGATAAGGGCACCGTCGCCGACCTTGCCCGCGAGCTCCAGGACCTTCGGGCCCTGGGCACCGATGTAGATCTTGACTCCCTTCTTCTTGTCCGGGAGGTTGACACCGGTGAGCTTGGCACCTGCGTACTTGAAGAACTGCATCTCAGGGGTCTTGACCTCTTCCCCTGCACAGAGCTTCCGGATGATCTTGACCGCTTCTTCGAGGCGTGCGACCGGCTTCTCAGGCGCGATTGCAAGCTTCGGCAGGGTTGAGAGGTCGCCGGGTCCGATACCGAGGACCGCACGCCCGTCGGACATCTCCTCGAGGGTGCAGATGAAGGACGCAATCGCGGCCGGGGTGTCGGTGAAGGAGTTCATGATGCCCGGGCCCATGTTCAGGGTGGTGGTTGCCTGGGCGATGGCCGCGAGGGTGGGGTAGCAGTGGCGGTTGTTGTAGTGGTTGGTAATCCATGCATAGTCAATGTCCTTGTTCTCAGCAAGTTTGCAGAACTTGACAACCTGCTTGACATTAACATTTCCGGGGACGAATTCTATTCCGTAAGACAAGGCTTTCACCTCATCACAATATACCGCCACCAGAGGAGATATATATTATCATTTTAAGTTGGGTTCCGAAACGGCCGCCGGTATGATGAGGGATTGGAGGGAATTCCGCACGGTAACCGCAAGTCCTGGAACAGCCCCATTTTCACGGCAGGCTCTGCGAAAGGAAGAACGGGTGGGCGGCTGAAGAAGGGGTTCTCCAGACGGTGTGAGGGGCCTGCCAGGGACCCGTTTCGCCGTAAAAGAGGTAGAGGACCGCCACAAACCTAATACCCCGGGAGGTCTGATCTATGAAAGGAGGAACTATTTAGCCCGTTATCTCCTAAATAGGAGCGTGCGGGATCGATACCTCCCCTAGGGCTTTCGCATGCGGGTACTTGCCATCGGGTTGGGCGGGGCAGGGGCGAGGATTGTTGACACCCTCTACGGGCAGGACCTGCAGGGGAGCATCCACTGCATGTCAGCCCTCGCCGTGGATTTCGATATCGACACCCTCATGCGCCTGAAGTACCTCCCGTTGGACGCGAGGATCCATTTCCCGCCCATCGATCCGACCACCCCCTACGATGTAGAGACCACCATCGATATCGAGCAGGTGATGACCCAGATCCAGCAGGTCGACACCATCGAGATCGATTCCATCCTCATCTTCGCAGGCCTCGGTGGGAGCATGGTGGATGTAGCTCCCCTCATCATCCCAGAACTCCGCAAGTCGTTCATCGAGCCCATCTTCGCCGTCGTCACCCTCCCCTGCGGGGGAGAGGGGAAGAAGCGCTCGGCAAAAGCCGCCGATGATATCGAGGAGCTCAAACCCCTCGTCGATGCCGTGATCCTCTTTGACAATGATACCTGGTACCGGCGGATCAAGGATGAGCTCGCGATCACCGATGAGAAGGTCGCGAAGCGGGAGATCCCGAAGAGGCTCGCAAAGAAGATCCTCTCCCAGCCCCTGAACCGGCGCGAGTACATCCACAACCTCCTGAACACCAACGTCGCCCGGCAGATGGGGCTCATCCTGCATGCCGGGGAGTTTTCCGAGGAAGGGGTCGAGGTGGGCGAGGTGGTCCTCGACGCGGGGGAGGTCCTCAATACCCTCGTCGGGATGGGCCTCGTTGCCATCGGGTATGCGGCGGAGAGCCTCCCCAGCGGCTACCTGAGGTTCCTGGATCGCTGGCGCCCGGCGAGCTACTTCATCCAGAACTCCCAGAACAAGGCCTCCCGGATCGTCTCCCTCGCAAAAAAGGCGATTTACGAGGAGGTCTCCGTCCCCTGCGACCTCACGAGCGCGGAGAAGGCCCTCGTCCTCATCGCCGGGCCCTCCCAGGAGCTCTCCATGCGGGGGTTCCAGACGGTGAGGAAGTGGATCGACCGCTCCATCGCCGGCCTCGAGATGCGTTCCGGCGATTACCCGATACAGAATACCCGGTATGTCGGGATCATCATCATGCTCTCGGGGATGAGAAATATTCCGCGCCTTGACGAGCTCGCACAGCTCAGGGAGGAGTACAGGATTGAACTGGAGCAGGAGGGTCAGCGGTCCGAGGAGGAGCTTCCGGGTTCTTCCGGACAGCCCGGGACCCTTCCCATGGAGGAGGTCGGAACGGGGGAAGTGCGGGCCCCGGCTGTCACGGCGAGGGAGATAAAAGACAGGATGATCACCGTCCCGGGAGCGAAAAAGTCCGCGAAGGCCGGGAGGTCGGCACCCCTCTTCGAGGGTCTGAATATGTCCATCGGGAAGGTCCGGGGGGGAGGAGAGACCCAGGGACGGGAGGGAGGGGTACCCACCGAGATCACGAGGAAGACCGTCGTGAAAGGGCCCCAGGCCCCGAAGGACACCGTCTTTGGCCTGAAGGACATCCGGATGGACCGTGGTCCCGGGAAGGTTGCAGAAGGGGCTTCGGGGGTCGGGGTACCCCGGGCAAACAGGCCGAAGGAGGATGCCCTTGGTGCCGGCGATATCCGGTTCAGCCCGGTGGACAGGGCGAAGGATGCCCTCTTCACTTCGAGGGATCTCCAGGTGAAGGGGAAGGGGGTCCGGGCGACCGATACATCCCTTCTCTCACCCGGCAAGGGAAAGGTCCCTGCCGCCGGACAGCCCAAAGAGCTCGACCCGGGAAGGCGGAGGATCGACGTGATCAATCCATCCGCCGCCGAGAAAGAGGCAGGGAAGCCCGGGAAGAAACCGAGGGGGCGCGGCAAGAAAGACGACGAAGAGATCGGCTGGATCCATTAAGCTCTGCAAGATAACATTCCACTTCTGAAAAACACCCGGGCTCCCATTATGGTCAGTTTTCCAAAGAGATCCCATCCCCTTCGCGTGTCCACAGGTGAAGGGAGAGAAGGTTGGGTTGGAAAGCGTATTTTTCGGAGAAAAGATAGGTTAGTGGATGAAGATCTTCGGTGTCGGGACATCCAACGGGATGCTGAACTGGGTTATGTCGAAGGAGCTGTCTGCGTCGTCCACAAAGCCGGTCACCCTTGCCTTGTACGTCCCCGGCGCAAGGTCACTGATGTCCATGGTGTACGTATCCGATGTATCGCCAATTGCTGCCCAATTGGTTGCCTTGTATGAGTAAGCCTCAGAGTTCAGGGGGGCGACTTCGATCTCTTCCCTGATATCTGGATCTTTCCCGTCGTAGATGATATCCCACACAAGGAGCGCGTTTTCCCTGTCCTTGTCCGGGTTTATTCTCTGGAGGTTCTTGATCTCGAGCTTCGGCGAGGTTATCCCCTTGTCCGTCCCGCCCGGGATGGCGGTGACGAAGGTGTCCGGTGCCGGGACTGAGGTGGCAGAGCCCTGGTTGTCATTGAAGTAGAGCTTGGAGCTGGAACTGATGAGCCTGATGTTCCCGGCCATGGTCACATTCAGGATGAAGTTCACCAGCCATACCTCGTTCACCTTGATGGTCCCCATCGAGACGTTGATTATGCCCTTATTCCAGTCCAACGTTGAGTTCACCGTCTCCCAGGTTCCGTTCGGCCGCGTCACCCTGGTGGATATGCCATCGGTGTACACATACTGGAGGACTCTGGACCCGGGTGTAACCGGAACACCATTCACATCCACGCTCGAGAAGTCCAGGGACATGGTGGTATTCACCCCCGCCGTGTCCTTGAGGGCGCCTGCGATCTGTCCGTAGAAGTTGATGAGATCGTCCGACGTCAGGGCATAGTAGTACTTCCCGTAGGTGCTTTCCGCGAGGGCCCTGAGGGTCGCCTGTCCGTCGGTTGATATGGAGTCCGAATACCCGATGGCATAGATCCGGATCTTATTATCCCTCGCATATTGCGACATGTTCTGGTCCTCGCTGGAAAGGTCCGAGAAGGGGTAATACGGACGCGACGTATCCCCCTGACTGAACGAATCCGGCGAGCATGGTACCGTGTGGCCCGGGGAACAGGTCCCATCACGATTATACTTATCGCACGACCAGCAGGCGCCGCCCCGGGCAAGCGGGTCGCCGTAATAGTTGTAGTCCCCGTCAGAGAGGATGACGAGACCCTTCACCGAATCGGATTTCTTGTCATTCTTCAGCTCGGTGATGGCCTGGTAGAGGGCGTTGCGCAGGGGGGTGGCACCCGATGGCTTAAGATTTGAAATCACGTTTGTGATCTGGTTTGGATCGTTGGTCAGCGCCTGATCGATGGTTACATCATATGGGTAGTACGTATCATCCCCGAAAGAGAACTGCCCGAGGTTATCCACCTTGTAGTCGAACTGGTCCTTGAACGCCATTGCCGCAATCTTCACCAGATCTATGCGGGAAGGGACGCCCCACGACATTGATCCGGAGCGGTCGGTGACCATGTACGCGTCAACAGGCTTCGGCTTCAGGGCATACCCGTCACCCCTCACCTGGATGGTAACATCCACGGTGCCGTTCGTGTCCACGGTCTTGGGGTCAACGGAGGTGATCACGCTGAGGTAGGGATAGTTCTTGTAGCTGAGGTTCAGGTCCATGTATTTGCCCGTCCACTTTGCCCTGACCCGGGCAACCCCCTCGGCCATGAGGCTGAAACTGGGGTTGCTGGTATCCGCGATGAAGGAGCCCGGCGTAAAGGTCCCGATGGCATACCCGGTCTCATCGGTGACGGCGCTGACCTCCTCGTCTTTCTTGTCTGTCGTCTTCTTGTCTCCCGTGATGGACGGCCCCTTGGTCGGGCTAAAGGATCCGGTGTTCACGTCCTGGATGCTGAAATAGATTGTCTGTTGCGGGACCGGGTTCCCCAGGCTATCGATGACCTTTGCCATAAGGAGGGCTTTCGCCCCGCTGTCCACCTCGCCGCTTGCCATGGTCTGCGGGCTTGCAGTGAAGGAGATATCGGTGGGCTTGCCGCTCACAAACTGGACCGTCTGGACCGCGGAGACCTTGGGGTTGTCCTGCGACTGTGCGGTTATGGTGTACCTCCCTGGCCCGGTCTTGGGGCCATAGGAGATGGTCACCTTCCCCTCGTTGTTCGTGCTGATCACCCTGCGCTCGCCGGCAGTCGTGAAGATGGAGAGGGTCCGGCCGGTGCTGGGGTTCCCGTACTGGTCGGAGAGCAGGTAATTGATGGTGCACACCGATGAGCCGTCGGTGGTGAGGGTGGGTGGCTTTCCACCGGGGGTCACTGTCTGGGTGATGGAGGAGGGCGGGAGGTTCGCAATACCCTGGATGCTGATGAGGGTCCATGGCAGGGGATCGGGGGGATCGATGAGTACGAAGTTCTCCCCCGGGTGGGTATTGAGGGCGAAATCCACGTCCGCGTAGCCCGAATCGTTGAGGGCAACCGAGTGCCCCTTCACCTTCCCGCCTACACTTGTGCTGGAGGTCTCGGTCAGGAAGCCATTATCCCCACTATTGGTGGTGATGAAGGTGACCGTGTTCTTCTTCTTCTTGCTGCTGACCGGGTTCCCGTACTGGTCCGTCACCCGGATCGTGATATCGGTGATGGATCCCACGGATGCAATGCTCGGATAAGAATTCGTTGCTTTCGTGGGGAGGTCAGCAGTGATGTTCTGGGAATAAGTCTGGACCACAGGGACGGTCGTGGTTCCCGGAACGGTCACCGTTGCCGTGATGACGGCAGTGCCTGCTGTCGTGGTAGGGAGGAATCTGGTCACGATCTGCCCGCCAGCCGGTGTCGTTCCCATGGTATCCTGGAGGCTCCAGGGCTGGGTGACACTGAGCACGATACTCGCATCCCCGATGGCTTTATTTGTACCATCGGTCACGATGACCGTGATGTTTGCAGAGTCGGTATTGTCTGGGGCGACCCACAAATTGGAGCTTGTCACAACGACGTTTACCGGGCTGAGGGCGGCGGCAGTACCAACTAAGAGGAGGATACTGATGAACAGGATGCAGAGGCGCTTCGTATCTTTCCCCCCCCTTTGTCAAATTATGTATTTTACACTAATTGTATATATAAGTATCTTTCAAATGAAACTGCGTTATCATTGATATAATAATTTTCTGATGATATTATAGTTACAGAAAGTGAATCTGACATATATAATCTGATATTTTATCATTTAGAAGTTTTTTACCGAAAATTGATCATCCGGCACAGCTTCCGAAAAATTCGCGGAGGCCCTATCCCCTTGCCGTTCGGGCTGATATCCCCTATAATTTCCCTGTTTCATGAATGGTCCGGAGAACCACAAAACCGGGGGAATTCTAGATCCTGGTATATGAGTATTTGTATCACCTGATTGGGAGATCCGGTTGATTCCTCCAGGATATATCGCCATGAGAGCCGCGATCTGGCCTGATTCCCTGAGAAAAGAAAATTGCGTTCGGATCCGCATGAGAATGGCCTTTCCACCCGCATTGAGAGCCCTCCCTCCAGGGAGGTTGATCGGATGCAGCTGGATTGCGCAGCTGGATTGCCATGAAAATTGCACGTCAGACACGGCTGTTCAATGCAGAGGGAGATGGATGGGGAGGGAGGGTCATTCAGAGTGGTAAACCGATGGGAAGCAGTCATCACGGGATGGGCCATCGCGAAGAAAAGGGGAAGACAGATCACTACTGGATCAGGATCTGGGGGGCTGTTGCTGGCCCGGGTATGACTATATCGACATAACCCACAGCATCGGTCGCATCGTTGACATGACCCCTGACCTTTACCCTGTACGGACCCGGTTTGAGGTCCCCGATGTTGAGGTTGTAGAACGGGCTCCAGCCTCTCTTCTCATTGAAGTTATCCACCAACCCGAATGAGTCCGAAGGGCGGGGAGCAAGGGAGATCGTCCAGTCTATCCAATTATCGAATCCGTTGTATTTGGGCTCCCATTCTAGGTGGGCGATCTCTGTATCATCCGGATTTGTCCTATTGAGGTTCTCGATTTCGAAGACAATGCCTTCAGGCCCTTTCTCTGTCCCGGGCGGGATAGCAGTGATATAGGTGTCCGGGATACCGACCTCTCCCTCTGTCCCTTTAAAGGTGATCTTCGAGCTCTTCTTGGAACTGAGTACCCTGATGTTTCCCTCGGTGAGGGCCCTCAGGGTGAAATTCACCACCCACTCCTGGTTCACCTTGATGATACCCGCCGAGAAATTGAACTGCCCATTGGCCCAGTCCGTCGTGCTGTTAACGACGGACGTGAGAGCGGGCGAGTTTGGCGCAATGAAGGCAATCAACGTCGATCGCTTGGGAGGGAGGAATTCATACTTAAATACCGTATTTCCGGGGAGGGTATACGTCCCATTGACCTCCATATTCGTGAAGTCCAGGCTCACCTGGGTGTCGACCGAGGCTTCCTCCTTGAGCTCTCCGGCTATTTCCATGTAGATGGAGCCAAGCTGGCTGCTCGAAGCCGTCTCGTTGTACTTTCCCCCGGTCTCGGTGGCATAGGCCCGGAGCTCGTCCTTGTTGAGTTCAGACCCGAGGGCGATGGTGAAGATCTTGATGCCATTGTCCTTCGCCCAGGTGATGACGCTTCCTGTCCCCGGGCCGTCGTGGCCCCCCGGGCCGATCGCCGAGGATCCATCCGGGTTTCGGTAAGGTTCGGCGTGGCAGAATAAGGGTCTACCGGTAGTAATACTGCAGTCAGCGTAAATGCCCTGGGGGTCCCCGCCCATGTCCCAATTTCCGTCGGTGAGGAGGATGATGGCCTGCACCGCCCCATCCCGCCTGTTATTGATGAGCTGCTTCACCGACTCGTAGATGGCCTCGCGCATCGGTGTGCCTCCCGCCGGAACGGTGGAGTTGATGGCCGTCCGTACCTGGGATTTATCGGGCGTCAGCGGGGAATCTACAGAGATCGCCATCCCGTGGTAGTCCTTCCCTGCGGGCCAATGCCCGGGGTAATGAGCATCAACATAGGCCTTATCATCCGTGGAGTCCTGGTTGCTGGGATCCTGGCAGTCCTTCCCCTTATTACAGGTATAGTCCTTCCCCGCCCGGAACGCCAATTTGTCCTTATTCTTCCACCAGTTCGAATTGTTGCCCGGATTGACGCTTGTGTTATAGAGGATCGCAATCCCTCCCGAAGGAGCCCCGAAGGTGACAAGGCCGATCCTGTCCTGCCCGGACGTCTGGCCCACGAAAGTGTTTGCAGCATTCATGGCATCCACCATGCGATCGTCCAGGGACTCCACAACGAGTTTGCCGGTGGGAAAAGGAATCACACTCTCGTTGTAGAGCATGGTGGCAGATCGATCGGTGCAGAGGACCACGTCGATGGGTTTGGGCTGCAGGGCCCAGCCGTCTCCCTTCAGGCGGACCGAGACATCCACCAGCTCCCCTGTCTGGACGGTCTTCGGATTGACTTCCGTGTACACGGAGAGGAATGGATAGTTCTTATAGCTCAGGTCGATGAAACGGTCCACGGTGCCTGCGGGACCCTCCCACGATGCATTGACGGTTGTCGTACCCTGGGCTGTTGCGCTCCAGTCCGCATTGGGGTAGACAGGGAAAGCCCCCGGATAGTAATCGAGGATGGCCTGCCCGTTCTCATCGGTATTGACGGAGAGAGGGTCACTGATATTGGACGTGGTTACCCCGCGGCTCCCGATGACAGGATCCTTGGTCTGGATATAGGTGCTGTTATCGGACTTCCCGATCCAGAAGCTGACACTCTGCCCCTTCACGGGGTTCCCCTTCTCATCAATGACCTTCGCAATGACCTGGCCAACCATACTCGGGTTCACGTCAAGGCTTGCCATGGTCTGGGGGCTCGCGGTAAGGAGCATGTTGTCCGGGTCCAGGCTCCCGAACTGGAGTGTCTGGAAGATCCTGACGCTGCTGTTCATTACGGCGGTGGCGGTGATGCTGTAGAATCCGGCAGTGAGCTTCGGGCCATAGAGGATGGTCGCGCGCCCCTCCTGGTTCGTGAAAAAGATCCTGTTCTCACCGGCGCTCGTGACGATCTGGATGCCCTGGTCAGTTGAGGGGTTCCCCCATTGATCAAAGAGGTAGTAGTCGATGGTTGCCTGTGAGCTGCTGTCAGCCGGGATGAAGGGGGGATCCCCGGCGGGGTTGACGGACTGGCTGATGGAGAAGGGCTTGCTGTCCCCGATTCCCTTGATATCGATGAGCGACGATGAGAGGGGGGCGGGTGGGGTTATGTACACGAAGTTGTCCCCCTGTTTTGTGGCCATCAGATAGGTGACCTCTGCCCACCCCGTCTCATTGAGGGGAACAGAGATGGCCTTGAGCCGGTTTCCCATCCCGTCCGGGAATACGCCTGTCCCGCTGGCAGCGGTGAAGAAACTCACATTCGTCACCGCCCTCCTGCTGGTGACCGGGTTCCCGTACCGGTCCTCAACCAGGACCGAGATCCTTATCGGGGAACCAACCGTCGCGGTCTGCGGGTAGAGGGTTATCGCTGTGGAGGCTGGCCCCGCGTCGATCTTCTGGACAAAGCTTGCCGTTACCGGCGCGGTGGTCACGCCCGGAACCGTCGCAGTGGCCGTGATGATGGCGGACCCGCTCTTTGTGGTGGGGAGGAGGAGGGTCCTGACCTTCTGGTTGCCATTGGTGGTCAGGGCGGAATCCTGGAGGGACCATGGCGGACTTGCGCCCAGCACCAGGTTGACATTCGGGATAAGGTTGGGTGGCTGAGCCCCGTCCCCGACGCCGATGGTGAGGGTCGCATTGTCTGTCCCGTCCGCAATGACCCAGTCTTTGGTGCTTTTTATGACCACGTTCTGGGGATAATTGGAAATGGACGCCTGGATATAGATGGGGTAGGCCGTGAGGACATTTCCGTTGGCATCCACCGGGTAATAGGTGCCATACAATGCATTGACCGCGTCTGAATCGACCTTAAAATTATTGGAATGCTTGACATCGATTTGGGCGGTCTGCGCGAGGCCCGGGTCGTCATTCTCGAACTTGCGGAGAGCGATGACCGTGCCCGATGCATAGGGGGTGAGGGGGGTGAGGTTGAGCCCGGTCTCTCCGATGAAGATGGTGTCGCCGACGCAGACGTCCCTGAGGGTCCCGGGATAGATGCCGGATGTGGTGTTGCCCCTCGCTGCCGCAGGGTTTGCTAGCAGTAGAGCGAGGACGACAAAAAGCGATAGTTTGAAGATTACGCAATGCCACCTCATTGCATCGCCACACCACACATTGCAAAATATGTTTATGTATTAGTATATAAAACTACCGATATATCGCTACCATAAAATAACACTAAAAAAATAATAATAGATATTATAGAGGCTTAAATGCAAATTGATAAGCATCTATGCTTAATCTGAAAAAGCATAAAGATTTATAAGCATTCGCGCATATTACGTCCTCCCCACCTTTTTCGGAGAATCTCCCGGGATCGCATTCGTGAGCCTGAAATTCTCCTGTACCGTCGGAGGATGGCGAGAAGGGGCCAGCTCCATGGTAATAACTATTCATTTCCATACAGGTGCTGTACAGGAGAAGAGCTTTCACGGGCAGCTATGCATTGCTGCGGTTTTTCGGGCCCCTGGCAACTGCTCACCGTGCCGGGAGAAAAGGGGGATGCCCGGGTCAACCTGCATTCTCCATCTTCGAGAACTGGATGTTGCCTGCGCCAATCTCGGTCCTGATGTGGTATCCCTCTTCAACCCCGTGACCGACCATATTCATCCCGCTGTAGGAGATGATGGAGATATGATGCGGGGAATGCGGGGTGTTGAAGACCTGTGTCCCCAGGGCAACCGGGGGGGTGAACCCCCACTGGCCCATCTGCGCGAGGAGCTCCCTGACACGGTCCAGCGCCGGGACGGGAACCTCGCGGACATTCGCGAGGGCAACACCGGTTCCGGATGCCACGACCTCCCGGATGGAGGTCAGGCCGGCAGAGATGAAGAGCTGGAGGGGATCGATAGTTGTCCCGCGATAGCCGATGAGGTCGAGGAACCCCTTCACCACCTTACCCTCGAGGGCAAGCCTGCCACCATAGGCCATGGTCACGGGAATCCCGGCTCGCTGGAGCACACCATCGATGGTGATGCTGCAGAGGGAGAGGATCCCAACCTGTCCTTCGGGGATCCGGGGATCCCTGTCCAGGATCCTGTAGGATGAGAAGAAACCATACCCGGCCCTTGATACCTCCTCAAAGGACCGGGCAACACCGGGCGCTTCATCCTCGGGAACAAGGGAGAGGTTGTAGGCCACCTCGCCGGTTCCATTTACCGGATCGAAGGTACTCCGGAAGGCGAGCCTCTCCAGTTTGGAGATGATGAACCCGATCCGCTCCCCTACGAGGGCACTCTCGGTCTCGGTCATCCCCTCCCTGGTCAGGATGCGACCGGTGTTCCCGACCTTCCGGGTGAACCCCATCTCATCAAGATAGCGCAGGTAATACTGTACCGCCCGGTCGGTGAGGACAAAGCCCCGTTCTGCCAGAGTCTCCGAGAGCCTCTTCGCTCCCACGGGTTCCTGGTGCTCTTTCAGGATTCTCAGGATCTCCAGGTACTTCCGTTCGCTCGGTATAAGCATCATCGCGCCTTCACAACCCCCTGGCTGTCCTGATACCGGCCCTCGTAGAGCTCGGTAGTCCCGCCCTGGACCTGGTGGAGGATCATCTGGACCACCCGTTCCGAAGGGGAGAGCACGATATCCTCGGCGCCCAGATTCCCGAGGCAGAGGGTGAGCTGCCCCCGGAATCCCGGGTCCACGAACCCGCCCCCGAGGATGAGGCCCCTTCGTGCATACGAGGAACGGCACCTGAGGGTTGCTGCAAGGTCGGCTGGCAATTCCACCCACTCGAGGCTATGGACAAGGGTACACATCCCCCGTGCAAGGATCTGGTGACCGGTCACCCTGAGATCATAGGATGCCGGCTGCTGGCAGACGTCGCTGTAAGGACGTATCACAAGACCGCCTGTCTCACCACGTCTTCGGCATATCTCGGTTGCTGAGAGGATCATCCTATCACGTACTTGGGGGTTGTCGCCTTTTAAAGTTTGGATGATCCGTCGGTACGGATGATGGGGATGGATTTTTTGGGGAATGGTTAATACGGGTCAGAAAGAAACAAGGGAACTGGACCCATGGGGTAGAGGATATCCTCTTGGGCTTCGGATTCCGGTTCGGAAGAAGAGACCCAAGGACGCGGGTTCGATTCCCGCTGGGTCCGTCCTTTTTTCGGAAACAGCACCCCGATCCGGCATCCCCCGAAAAGAACACAATTTCCTGAATCGCCTTCAATCGAAAAAAAGGGATCAGAGAATCTTGATCTTCGGCGTCCTCTCTGCCTTGTAGATGACGAACTGGGTCACCCCCGCATCACTCCCGGCATCGGCAGCATAGGCGGTGATCCTGACATTCCAGGTGCCCGAGGGAAGGCTGGAGATGTCCAGGGTCGCCGTATCGTTCATAGTGCTCCGATCAACCTGGGGCTTCGTGAGACGGGTACTCCAGTCGGTCGTGCCCTCCTGCAGGAGTTCGATTTTTTCTCCGAAGTAGGGTTCAAGGCCCGTATACGTGAGGTTCCAGGCAATGTCTATGTAGTCCGGATTTGTTCCTGCATCTGTCCTGTGCACATCCTTGACCCAGATCCCGATACCCTGGGGGCCGGCGGATGAGTTGTCCGGGCGGGCGGTGATGTAGGTGTCCGGGAGCGGGAGCTCGGAGCCGTCGTTGAACTTGATGGTGGAGTTCGAGTCAAGGATCTTGATGTTCCCGTCCCTGATGATCTTCATCGAGAAGTTGGCCTCCCAGACGCCGCCGATGAAAATGGTCCCGACATCGAAGTGGAGGCTCTGGTCGGCATCCCAGTCCGCGGTCTGGTCAAAGAACCGGTTGACAATGACAGCCATGGTCTTGTTGTAGCTGAACTCGTGGGTCGAGATCGGGGGGATGCAGACATACTTGAGGGCATCGAGGCCGGGGATGAGCGCCCCGTTCACCTCGACGTCGTGGAAGGCAAGATCCATGGTGGTGCCGACCCCTGCCTCGGTGTGGAGTTCGCCGGCGATGGCGCTATAAATGCCATTGAGATCCTCGCCTGAACTCGCCTCATATGCCGTTCCCCCGGTCTCGTTCGCATAGGCCCAGAGCTGGTCCTTGTAGGGCTCAGACCCGAGGGCGATGGTGAAGATCTTAATCTTGTTGTCCTTCGCCCAGGTGATGACACTCCCGGTCCCGATCTCCGTGTAGGGATCTGCGCCGGATCCGCCCCGCGGGTCTCCGCCCGTGTTCCACGCACCGTCGGTCAGGAGGACGATGGCCTTCACCGAGTCGTCCCGCTTGTGGGCGAGAGTCTCGGGGTCGTTGATGATCTGCTTCACCGACTCGTAGAGGCCGCGGCGCATCGGCGTGCCCCCGTTCGGGACCATCTGGGAGATGATGTTCTTCACCGTCGACTTGTCGTAGGCGAGACCCAGGTCAACCGTCGCCATCGCCGATCCGTAGAACTTCCCGGTTGCACCGTGGCCCTCGTAGTTGGTCGTGACATAATTGATGTCATCGGTGTAATAGGAGGCCCCGTTCCCCCGGTAGTTGATGGTATAGTCCCTGCCGGCACGCCAGCGGTACCCGTAGATATATGGCGCGGTTGTGGAGTTTCCTGTGTCATAGAGGATCGCCCAGCCATTCGTGCCGCTCAGGTCACCAAATGAGACAAGCCCGATCCGGTCCGTGTTGTTCATCTGGTCCACGAATACCTTTCCTGCATCCATTGCGTGGACCATCCGGTCGTTCGGGGATTCTGATGTGATCCTGTCCGGACTGTAAGACGTGTCAAGGGTCTCGTTGTAGAGCATGGATCCCGACCGGTCCGTGAGCAGCACCACATCAATGGGGGCCTGCTGGAGGGCCCACCCGTCACCCTTGAGACGGATGGTGATATTCACCGTATCGTTCACCTCGAGGGTCTTTGGCTCGGCGAAGGCGTCAACGGAGAGGAACGGGTAGTTCTTGTACTGGAGTTCGATGGTGTGGGTGATGGATCTCCAGGTGGCCTGGACAATGGCGCTCCCTTCCGCGGTGTAGCTGTACATCGGGTCATTCCGGTCATTGGTGAATGACCCGGGCCTGAAGGTAACGTCTGCGTATCCGTCCGCGTTCGTGGAGGCGGTGATCACCTCGCGGGGGATATCGGTTATGACGGTCGTGTTCTCGATGGAAGGGGCGCTCGTCTGGTTGTAGGCACCGAAATTGTAGGACCAGATGGTGAAGGTGACGAGCTCACCATCCACCGGGTTCCCCTTGGCATCGATGACCTTGGCAAAGAGAGTGGAGGTCATGGATGCCTTCACGTCACGGGAGGGCATCGTCTGGGGGCTCGCCGTGAGGAGCATGGTGGTCGGATCTGCGGCGATGAACTCCACGGTCTGGGAGGCTGTGATGCTCGTGTTATCAACTACGGTGGCTGTGAGAGTATAGAGGCCGGCTGCATCCTTCTGGTAATAAAACGCGATAACCCCGTTGCTGTTCGTGGTGAGGGTGGTCTCTTCGCCGGGGATGTTCGTTGTTATAAGGATGCCACGGTTCCCTGAAGGGTTCCCGTACTGGTCAAGGAGGGTGTACACGATCCGGAACTTGCTCCCGTCTGTCCTGGTATAGGGGTAAGGATACCCACCGGGTGAGACTGCCTGGGTGATGGCGTAAGGGGAGCCATCGTTGATACCGATAATGGTGACCAGCCGGTGGGAGATGGGTGTGGGGGGCTGGATGTCCACGAAGTTGACACCTGCCTTGGTAACAAGAAAGGTCACCCGGGCAACTCCATCGGAGTCAACGGGAACGGAGAGCATCTTTACATAGGAACTGCCGTCCCAGAAGCTAGAATCGGTGGATCCGGAGGCTGCGAACTGGACCGTCTCGATCGCATTCCGGTTGTCCACCGGGTTCCCGTACGCATCCGTCACCTTCACCTCAATGGAGGTAGTTCCTCCTATCGATACATTGAGGTCATAGGTAGGTACTGCCTTCTGGGGAGTGCTGTGGTCAATATTTTGCGTGTAATTCTGCTCAATGGAGTGAAGTACACCAGCTTCAAAAACCGATGCATTGACAGTGATAACCGCGGCCCCGCTCCGGGTGGTCGGCTGGAGGACCGTGGTTATCCTGCCAAACGCATCTGTTACCCCGTTCATCGTCGAGAGGGTCCAGGGGGGTGTCCCATTGAAGGTCACTGTGGCAACAGGAACAGGATCTCCGGCCATATCATAGACCGTCACCGTGATGGTTGACGTGTCCATCCCGTTCGCGACCATCCAGTCCTTGGCCGAGATGGTCATATGGTCCGGGGCGGCCTGAGCATCAGCCACGGCTGAGAACGTGCATACGAGGATGATCAGGAGTGCTGCGATGAATAACCTCATTTCACCCACCTCACAGATGCATAATATTAAATGTAATATTACTTAATGATTTCTAATAACAGATAACGATTTTAATTGGCTTCTTTATTAAAGCAATAAATAATCAAAGTTATAGTAGTATTTTTAATCAAATTCCTCTCATTTGAGTATATTATATATTTAAGTATTATGAATTCTCATAAAAGGGACCCGCCGGGAACATCCCCTGGATCCGGCCCGCTGGGCTGGGACGGACGGTCGGCCAGGCACCGTGAGCTAAGAGGGGATCTTCCGCTCCTCAGGCACATCCGGAGAGGCGGGCAATCATACCCAGTGGACAGGTGAGATATGGTCGAGGAGCATCCCCTCAACGAGCACCGGCATGAGCTGCCTGCCGATCTCCACAGCTTTCTGGAGCCGCCAGCTCCGATCTGCATGGATGGTGATGATGGGCTCCCCCTGCTTCACCTTCGTCCCCTTCTTTGCATGAATGATGAGACCTGCACCACGGTCATGGGGAGCGCCGGCTGCCCGGGCCACGGTGATGAGCGAGCGGTTGTTCAGCTCGACGACGTACCCATCAAGGGGGGCATTTACCACGAAGCGGTGCTCACCCGGGACGATATCACGGGCATGGACATCCCGATTCCCGCCCTGGATCTCGATGATCTGGCGGAGCTTAGCGAGCGCCTTCCCGCTTGAGAGGATCCCCTCTGCAATCGCGTACCCCTGCCCGCGGGCGGCCTTCCCTGCCATCTCGAGGGCGATCCCCGAGAGGGCGAGGCTCTTCTGGATGAGGGATCCGGGGGCCTGTGCCCCCTCGAGGACCGAGAGGGCCTCGTTCACCTCGAGGTTCGGGCCGATGGCACGGCCGACGAGGGACTCGCCATAGGTGAGGGCGCACTCCACATGGATGTTCAGCCTCTCGCCGAGCTCCATGAACTGGCTGGCAAGCCTCCTCCCGTCCTGTACCGTCGGGACTTTTGTCCCGCTCCCCACCGGGATATCGATCACCACGAGATCGGCCCCCACCGCAGACTTCTTTGCCATCACGCTTGCGAGCATCTGTCCGGTGGCATCGATCCGGAAGGGGTACTCCACCATGATGAACCTGTCGTCGGCAGGGGCAATATTGGTCGCGCCTCCCCAGACGATGGTTCCCCCCACCTTCTCTGTCATCCTCTTCACTTCTCCCGAGCTGAACTCGACCGGTGCGAGGACCTCCATCAGGTCCGCGGTCCCCCCAGCCCCCGTGATGGCCCGGGAACTGGTCTTCGGGATCCTGAGGCCGCTTGCAGCGATGATCGGGACCACGATGAGGGAGATCTTGTTCCCCGGAACTCCGCCGATGGAATGTTTGTCGACGATGGGGTGGGTTGCGAACTGGATCCGGTCACCCGTCTCCACCATGGAACGGGTGAGGTGCTCCACCTCGTTCATGTCCAGGCCATGGATATAGGAGGCGGTGACAAAGGCGGTCATCTCGACGGGAGAGAGGTTCTCGGCCACGGTATCCTTCACGATGGCAAGCATCTCATCCTTGGAAAGGGGCTGACCATCCATCTTCTTCTTGATATAGTCGATGGACGCAAGCCTCTCCGTCTCCCTGACGTCGGCGGTCGCCCCTTCCTGGAAGCCCAGCCGCCCGTTCGTCTTCCTGTACACGCCGATGCTTCCCGGCGGAAGGAAGGAGGAGGTGATGTTCACGATGGCGGAGACCGATTCGCTGTTCGCATCGTTTAAAACCCTGACCCGGTCCCCCTCGAGGACACCGATCGTCCAGGCATCCGTGTGGTGGAGGAGCACCCCCTGGGCCGCGATATCCATGACCTTGACCGTGAGCTTCATCGGTGACAGATCCCTCCCTTCACGTACCCTTTGGCCCTCATCTCATAGAAACTTGGCGGCCGGCCTTCTTTTCACCATGGGCATGGGGTCGTCATGGAGGCAGCACGCTGGAGTTTCAACGGCCAACGGGATCCAGGAATGATCGGCGGGATGTGAATCAGGACACGGCAAAATACTAAAAAACCATGCGTTAAGGCAGGAAAACAGAAAACTGCAGAAAAAAAGGTGTAGGGTTAGTGCCTGCGCAGGACGAGCAGTGCAACCGCTCCGAGGCCAACGAGGGCAACCAGTGCGCCGAACCCGGGCTGCGGCTTGGCAGTCGTGGGCACGGTGGTGGCTACCTCAGGGGTGGACACCGGGGTGGCTGGAACAGCTGTCACGACAGGCGTCTCGGCAGGAGTCGCAACCTCGGTGGGCTTGCCTTCAAGGACATTGAAGGTCGCCGTGGTGGTCTGGCCCGGCTGGACAGACTCCGCCTTGACGAGGTACTCGTCTGGCTTGTAGGTGGAGGCGTCAACGTCGAACGAGAACGTGTTGTAGGTGTCGCCCTTCTGCACGCTCACCGTGCCGGATGAACCGCTGAACTCGCCCGTCTGGGTCTTCTCGGTCGGCTTGAAGGACGCGGAGGTGACGGTCATGAGGATCTGGTCGCCCTCTGCGAGGTTCGTGGTACCGGTGATCTTGAAGGTGTCACCGACGTACTTGTCACCGATGGTGTCGATCCGGATCCAGGGCTCTTCTACCATGAAGGAGAGCTTGGTGTAGGAGTCGTCAATGTTCGGTGAGTTGAGCAGCTCCACGAGGGCAGTTGCTGCATCGGACGCCTGCAGGCCAGCGATTCTCACCGTGGGAGTCTCGGGTGCAGTTGCCTTGACGCTTTGTGAGAATTCCGCGATTGTGCAAAGCTTACCCGCCGGGCTACCCAAGACATCGAAGATACCGTTCATCATCGGGTGCTGCACGACGACGAAGTACTGGCCGGCATAGAGGCTGTCGGTGTCGCCGCGGTCCAGCTTGTACTCGTAGCTTGCGTCAGACTTGACACTGGCCCCGTTCGAGCAGCTGCGGTAGTTCTTGCCGAAGATCCAGACGTTGATGTTGGTCGGCTTTCCTTCTGCCGTGCCCCGGATGTAGAGGATGTCACCCTTTGCAAGGGTGTTCGTGCTCGCGGACGCCGTCACGAAGGGCTTCTTCAGCACCACCGAGGCGGTGTTATACTGGACGTTCGAGAGTTTATTCTTCGTGTGGGCCTCGGAAACCGCGTAGATGGTGTAGGTCCCTGCGTCCAGCGAAATTAACAGCTGGGAGGTGTCCCACTTGAAGGACCAGGTGTTGTCCGTGTTGACATCAACCTTCTTGAAGGTGCTCTCAATGGTGTCAAGGCTTTCTTGGCTGACATTTGCAAGGTTGACACCATTGGTGGCCAGGTTCGGACCGGTGAGGAAGAGGAACACGCTCTTGCTGTCGGTGTTCGTCCCGGTCAGCTTGATGGTCTCACCGAGGTAGTAGGTACCGGTCCCCTCGTAGGTGATGGTTACCTGCCCTTTCTCTACGGTGACATCGACCGTATCATACTTGGTGAGATCGGACGGGTCAATCACCTTGACGGTGTACTTGGTGTCGTAGGTCGTGGATGTCGTCTCGAACTGGATGGTACGGGTGCCATCGGCTGCAGTGGTGATGTTTGCAGCAGTCACGTTGTGGGCGGTGGCCAAGTATGCCGGGTTGACATCCGTTACAATACTCGTGTTAACCCCTAATCCTGTGGCGGTGAGGTTAGCGTTTGGAGGGGTGTTAACGTTAGACTGCCCGGCCGATATCTGCGGGTAATAGAAATTTGTGCTGACCGATGAATCCTTGAGGTATACCCAGTAGAACTTCTTGCTCTCACTGGTCACGGTCACGACGAAGGTGTTGCCGCGGACGACCGACTCCTTGTTGGTCGTGATGGTGATGGGCTTGGACAGCACCGTGAAGGTTACCGCGTTGGAGTTGGCCTCCTGGTTGTACCAGGGCATGGAGGTAATCCACTTCCCGGTCGCAGTGTAGGTACCGGCTTCGACACCCGTAAGGTCAATGGGCAGGCCGAATTCGAAGTCGCTGAACAAAACACTGCCCTTCAGGGCGATATTCCGGAGATCTTGGGCGTTGTTCCCGAAGATCATGACCTTGCCTCCGCCGGGCGTGGTGAGCTCGATGTTCACCTTGGCGGAATAGGTACCAGCTGCGGTCTTGTAATAGTTGCCCGCATAGGTGGAGACCAGCTTGAATGCGATCGCCGTCGCCCGGGTCACACTCTTCCCGCCGATGGAGTCGGTGTGCGACGCGTTCAGGACCGCATCGAGCGCAACATCCGCGTGCTGTACCTGGATGTAATGGCTCTTGTTCACACCGTTGGTCGTGCCGTATCCGGAAACCCACGGGAACCAGATGCCCATGTAAGGCGGCGCCGTGTTGATCGAAAGTGTGCCGTCTGTGTTAAATGGGATCTCGGCCAGCTGCTGGCCGCCGCCGGCTACCGACGAATCGGGGTTGTCGTTTGAGAACTTCACAAGCTTTGTCGGAGCTGAGCCAGCGCCAGGAATGGCTGGAACATTGAGGTATGTCTCATACACAAAGGCCACGTCAGTGTTTTGCAGGGTGTTGATGTCTGGAGTCCTCGCCATGGCGGGAACCGCCAGGAGAGCGACAAGAACAACTGCCGCGACCATCATCTTCATAGTACTCTTCATGCTTTTCCTCCTTACATTCACAGGCATGCTGTCAGAGTGTTTCGGCGATTGCCGAAATCGTGTTCACAATGCCCGATACTCCGATTGCACGGAATATGTGGTAGTGTTTGTGAATCACTTAATATATCTTTTGTGGTTGGTGTCTGCGGGAAAATCTGTTATACAAGCTCCGATCCCTGTGTCCAGCCCGTATACATGAGGAAATGTCTGGATCCTGATAAAAAGGCGAGATTCAGGAGACAGGAAACCCCCTCCCTGGTGCCTGCGATTCTGCAGGGGCCCGAGATACCGGAATGCCCGATGCCGCATGAACCGATTACCCCGCGAGATGGGGCACCTTGATCCACGGTCTGTCCTGTGCATCGTACCATACCCCCGGAAAGGTCCATTCTCATACTTTAATGGCTTTCGGGATCAACACCTCCTCCATGCGGATCATCCGTGCACCGAACCTTGCGAGGGCCCACGAGCTCGCGGTGAAGACGGTGCTCGAGAAGGGGTGGGTGCTCGAGACCGAGGACGGGGAGGGGACGGTGGAGTGCGACGAGATCGGGATCCGGGTGGATGACCCCCTCGCCGGGCCGATGGCCTCGCCCCTCTCCCGGTTCCAGCAGCGGTTCCTGGAGAAGTATGCCCATGACCTGATCCACGGGACCCATGCGGAGTTCGAGTACGACTACCATGGGAGGCTCTTTGACTGGGGGGAGGGGCTCTCGAGCGGGGGCCGGGAGGTCCACATCGACCAGGTAGATTATATGGTAAGGAAACTCTCGGCGCAGCAGGCATCCCGGAGGGCGATCGCCATCACCTGGATCCCGCCCATTGACGAGGGCCTGGATGACTGCCCCTGCCTCCAGCTTGTCCAGTGCCTGGCGAGGGGCGGGACCCTGCAGATGAAGGTGGTGTTCCGGTCCAATGATATGCTCTCTGCGGCGGGCCCGAACATGTTCGCCCTCGTCCACCTCCAGCGGCACATCGCAGATGCCCTCGGTCTCCCCTGTGGCCCCTATACCCATATCTCGCTGGTGCCACACATTTATTATAAGCGGGATATGAACGACCTCCAGGCCTTCTGCAGGGACGGGGCCGATATCCAGCCCGTCGATGCCGTCTGCTATGCCTGCGGCAGGTGCAGGGACCGGGGAAACCGCTGATCCCGTCACCCGGGCCTTCCGTTCCGTCACCTTAATGAATTGAGAGGAGTTAACCTGAAGGGAACAGCCCGGTAGTGTAGCGGTCAATCATGCGGGACTCTGGATCCCGCGACAGCAGTTCGAATCTGCTCCGGGCTATACCTTTTCGCTCTCTTTTCATGCGAGGAACGCTGCGATCACGCCCGCGAGGAAGATCCCGTCAAAGGGTCCCTGCGCCCCCGATGGAGACCATCGGAGCCCCCAGGTCCCGAATCCAGGATCGCAAGCCCTGCCGTCAGGAAGGATCCGGTCATTGAGACGGAACCAGCGAGGAAGTACAGGGAGATGAGGATCGGGATGAGGCCGCCCCCGACGTTGATGGCAAGGGTGGTCTTCCCGGCAGCGATGGGGATCCGGTAGAGGATCCGTACAAAAGGGACATACTCCTCGCGGTATACCAGCCCCCGGCCCTCCAGGGTTCTAACGGGAATGGTCACGAAAGAACCGGCAAGGGTAGCGAGGAGAATGAGGAGGGCCTCCCTCCAGGAGAAGCCGAGGTTGAGAAAGGCGGCCCCGACGATCCCCAGGAAGACCAGGGGGAGGAGCAGGAGCACCAGCCCCCCGAATATAAGGAGGGCGAGGAGGGTGAAGGGGTTGAAGATGTACCGGCCCATCTGCGGGTAGTTGTACCGTTCACCTCCTTATCTCTTGCAGATGAAGGCGACATGGTCGCGGTGGTAGGGGAGGAGCCATGTCGAATCAAGGATGGTGTAATGGGGCCGGATCGCTTCCCCGACCCCGCCTTCCACATCCTCCGGCCTGGCCGCAGCGTCTATGGAACGCGTCTTGACAACGAGGACGAGATGCCCTCCCCGGGCGAGGAAGATCCCGTTCCTGATCGCGATATCGGCCTGGACGGGCGACGCCACGTCCTGGAAGATGAGGTCCACCTCCTCGACGATGGGGGCATACCCCTCCGGGTGCGCGGCATCGGCCATGATGGGTACGATATTCTTCCTTCTCTCCGCGACCTCGAGGAGGTCCTGCATCGGGCGGGGCGCCATCTCGACGGCGTAGACCACCTCGACGTAATCGGAGACATGGGAGACCGTGGTCCCGTGGGCCGCCCCAAGGTACAGGACCCGCATGGAGCCCGAGAGCTCGACCCCTTTCCCAAGATGAGAGAGAGCCGAGAGCTTGCTCCGGTAGGGATCCCAGACACGGTGGCCCGAGATCACCCGTTCCCCGTACACCCCGGCTTCCCCCGCCGAGACAAGGGTGTCCCCTATCCAGATCATCGTCGGCCCCTCGCCGATTCGATCATCCTGTCCGCCCCTTCGATGAAGCCCGGATCCAGGACTCCCCTGTAGTAATCTATCCGTGCCGCGATGGCGAGCCGGCCCGCGAGGACCCGCGCCACCTTCCCCCGTGCACCCCTCGGGGCATTGTGCACCCTCAGGTGCTGGTAGATGATCCCGTGTTTCGGCGGGGGTGTCCCCCGGGTGAGGTGCGAGAAGAGTGCGCCCCTGGCGCCGAGGACCTGGATGGAGGATGCCGGAAGCCGTGAAAGGCCGGTGAGGCCCCCGGCAAGGGTCATGATGCGGGCGGCGACGAGGCCGCCAACGAGCCTCGCGCAGTTCGGGAGGATGACGAAAGCGCGGTCCCCGATCTCCCTCGCTAAGCGTGTCCGGATCTCGCGGAGCCTCAGGATCCCGTCGAGCATCTCCTTCATGGAGCCCCCGGCATCCTCCTCTATCCTCGCGAGGACCTTCCGGGAGTCCCTGGGCCGGTACTTCCAGCCTTTCTCCGGGTGCAGGATCCGGTACCAGTCCGCGAGGCGTTCCGCGAGCTGGTTCACCGCCTGGTCCATCCCCTCGAGCGCCATGACCATCTGGATGAGTTCTGTATCCCTCCCCTGGAAGCTTTCGGTCATCCTGTCCCTTGCGAGGCGGAGGCAGATCTCCCTGAGTCTCTCAAGGTATTCGGCCCTGTCCTTCACCGCGCCGCACTCCCGGGCCATCCTCCAGTCGGGGGGGATGATATCCTCGGGGCTGGTGCTGATGGAGTTCAGCCGGTCCACAAGGGCATCCAGACCCCCTTCTGCCCTTGTGCAGCCCCCTTCCTCCACGTCACCGAACCAGTAGGAGTGCATCATCCCGGAGATGGAGAGGATCTGCTCTTATATCTATGGCATCTGCCGCTTTCTGGGAGATCACCCTCACACCGCAAGAATCCCGAGGGAGAAGCAGATGACGGGAAGCATCACCGCGCCCATCGCGAAGAGGCGGGGGACGTTGACGAGAGGGGGTACAACCCCGACCGCCGTAGCCAGGCAGAGGATGAGGAGCCCGAAGGGACCGGAGAAGAGGAAGGCGAGGAGAGCGACGAGGCTCATCACCACGAGATTCAGCGTACGGATCCCGAGCCCCTGGAAGATACCCGCCGACCGCGAGAGCCGGATGGTGAGGAGGTACGCCGCGAAGCCGGCGATACACCCGGCAAGGAGGAGGGATCTCATGGGAGGGAGCTCCTGGGTGGCAAGGGCGACCATCACCCCGTTCCGGGTCCGGGCGAGGGCATAGAGGGCAGCAAGGCCGACGAAAGCGTTCACCGTATTCGCGGCACTGGCACTGAGGATATACTGGCGTGGTTCCCGATCATAACCACCGGCCGAGGCGACAAGTGCATTGGCCGTCGCATTGGAGAGGCCCGGGAGCCACCCGACGATCGAACCGGCGACTGCACCGAGAAGGATCCGGGTGGCGATGCCTCTCCCCGGGATGCGGATCCCCTCGAACCGCTGGGCAGGGAAGGGCGCGCTTGACGCGAGGAGGAGGGTCGAGAAGCCGAAGAGCCCTGCGAGGAGGGGGAGGAGGACCGGGGTGCCTCCGAAGGGGTGCCACGCGAGAAAGGAGTAGCGGAAGGAGAAGAGCCCGAGGAGCCCTGAGACGAGAAAGACAGAGAGCGCCCAGGACGGTGCCTCGGCGGTAACGATGAGGAGGCCCGCGATACCGATGAGGAGGATCCCCATCCCCCAATCCAGGTAGGGCTGGAGGGGAGGGAGGAGGAGGAAGCAGAGGATGGAGATGGGGATCCCCACGACCACGGCGAGGGCACTCCCGAGGGCCGCGATCCGCACCGCCTCCTCGCCGAGGCCTTCCAGGCAGAGGGCGTGGGCAGGGAGCACGGAGAGGGCCGTATCGGGATCGGGAATGCCCAGGTAGGTGCTCGGGATGCTATCGAGGAAGGTATGGGTGATGAGGGCTGCGAAGAGGGCCGAGGCAAGGCCATCAGGGCCGATGGCAGAGATGAGGAGCCCCTGGATGGAGAGGAGGATGGATGCCATGGTGTTGGAATGGACACCCGGGACAAGGCCGCTCACGGTGCCCATGCAGAATCCGATGACACATCCGATGAGGATCCCGGCGACCACGTACAACAGAGTGCAGGCAAAAGGGTATAAAACCCGCAGAATGGATACGGTGATATCAGGAGAGGTCAAAAGCTTCACGATGCGCATCGCGGTCACGAGGATTGCCGAGAAAGGGGCGCGGGACGCTCTCACCTGCCGGCGGTACGGGCACGAGTGCTATACCGTCTCCCCGCTCAGGGCCGAGATCTACCCCGACCACGTCCGTTCCTTCGTCGATGCAGCGAACCGCGGGGATCTCGACTGCATCTTCTTTGCGAGCGCCGTCCCTGCCGAGGTGATGGGGCCGCTCCTCGTCTCGCCCCCGCGGGTCATCGCCATCGGCCCCCAGACCGCCCGTACCGTTGGGAAGTTTGGGATCCGGTGCGAGACGCTCCCGGCCTACTACTCGCGGGACCTTGTCCCGTACCTCGGGGACTGGATCCGGGGGAGGAGGATCGGGATACCCAGAGCTGATGTCCCGAACCCCGCGCTCCTCTCTGCGATCGAGAACGCTGGCGGCATCCCCGTCGAGGTGCGCTGCTATGGGCTTGTCCCGACAGGTACCCCCCTTGCAACCGACGGGGCAGATGCCCTCCTCTTCACCAGTGGATCCTCCTTCTCCCGAGCCGTGTGGCACCCCCGTCCCGACCTCCTCCTCGTCGCCATCGGGGAGATAACGGCCGGGGTCATGAAGGAAGGCGGCGCCACCCCTGCTGTCGTGGGAGACGGTTCCCTCGAGGGGACGCTCAAAGCCCTGAACCTCTTCCTCGGGAAAGAAGGCAGGCGAGGCGAATGAGTACAGAGAATTCTCCCTGTTCCGGCATCGTGGTGATCGACAAGCCCCGGGGACCCTCCAGCCACCAGGTGACGGCCTGGGCAGGGAAGATCCTCGACGTCACTGTCGGGCACGCGGGGACCCTGGACCCCGCGGTCTCAGGAGTTCTCGTCGTGATGCTGGGGTCCGCGGTGAGGCTTGCGCCGTACCTCCAGAGGGGCGAGAAGGAGTACGTCTGCATCTGGAGGCTCCATGGCGATCTCCCGATGGCGCGGATCGAGAGGGTGGCGAAGGAGTTCGAGGGACGCATCTACCAGCGGCCGCCACGAAAGTCCGCGGTAAAGAGAGCACTCCGGATCAGGACCGTGAACAGGCTCGAGATCCTTGAGGTAGAGGGGAGATCGGTCCTCCTCCGTGTGGCATGCGATGCAGGGACATACATCCGTTCCCTCTGCCACCACATGGGGCTCGCTGCGGGCCCCGGGGGGTCCATGCGCGAACTCCGGAGGACAAGGTCCGGATCCTTCACCGAGGCCGACGCCCATCCCCTCCAGGAGCTGGAGGACGCTGCATATGCGGCACGGGAGGGGAATCCCACCCCGCTCCAGGAGATAATCCTCCCCATGGAGAGAGGAGTGGCGGACCTGCCCCGCATCACTATCCGCGATACCGCGGTGGATGCCCTCTGCCACGGGGCATCCCTCGCCGGGGTTGGGGTGATGACTGCAGAGGGTACCTTTGGAACAGGGGATCCCTTGGGGGTCTTTACTCAGAAGGGCGAGCTTGTGGCCATCGCTGAAGCCCGCGTGGGCAGGGATGCCCTCCTCCCGGGTTCAACCGGCCTCGTGGCCGCTCCCCGTGCGGTGTTCATGGACCCTGCTACCTACCCGCGAGGATGGAAGAAGCGAAAGAAGGAATCGACGGGGTGATTCGAAGGATTAGGGATAACAGGATTATCGACGTAATCTGAATGCTCCCGGGGGCCGCCTCCGGCTCGCTCCCGCCGCTCCGGCACCCCCCAATTGCGATAGCCCTGTCAAGGACCGCAGGATCGGAAGATCCCGGAAGCGGGGGGGCTGCCCGTGCGGCGGGGGGCGGGTGAGCCCCCCGAGAGCACTCCCTGAAAGGAAGAAACAGATGCCCATTAGATGGCTCTTCATTCAATCCTCCAATTCAATGGGCGGACGCTCTCGGGGGCTTCGCCCCCGCCGCTTCGGCACCCCCTGAATTGCGATAGCCCTCTGATAGAGGCTCCTCAATTCTGTGAGGATCCTCCACCCGGAGAGGATGGTTTAAAATGATCCCCGTCCTATGCTTTCGCGCAATCTCTCACAATCTTTGCTGAGGTAGTCTAGCGGTAAGGCGCAAGCCTGGAGAGCTTGTGGGGCGTCCTGCCCCTCGGGGGTTCAATTCCCCTCCTCAGCGCTCCCCCATTCTGTCCTGTCCAGGCGTTCCCTGGCAAGTTTGAAGTACTCCTCCACGATCTCGAACCCCAGGTAGTGCCTCCCCATCTCCCTGCTGGCCACGGCCACCGTACCCGAACCGATGAAGGGATCGAGGACGATGTCGCCGGGATTCGACGAGAACCTGAGGATCTTTTTGACGAGTTCCAGGGGGAGCTTGGTGGGGGTCTTCAGCCTCCCTGTCCAGTACTCCCGGTTCACCACCCAGACGTCCTCGGGGTAGTGCTCTACCTTGTTGAAGGAATACTTCTTCGGGTCCTTGACGGCGAAGAGGATATGGTAGTGGCTGGTCACGTACTTCTTCCTCGTAAAGACCCCGAACTGGTATTTCCAGATCAGGTGGTTGATGACCGAGAAACCCGTCTCGTCCAGTGCCTGGAGGACGTCCTTCAGCCGTGTCCAGCCCGAGAAGACGTAGAGGCTTCCCGTCGGGGACAGGACCCTGTGGGCCTGTGCCAGCCAGGAGTTGGTGAACTCCGGGTAATCCTCGGGGTTCACCTCACGGTAACCCTTGAGAACCCGGGAACCGGTACGGTGGTAGTTGTTCCTCGCAGCCCGGAAATCGATGGCAAAGGGGGGATCGGTGATGACGAGGTCCACTGCCCCGTCGGGGAGCTCCTCCAGGAGGGAGAGGGAATCCCCAAGGTAGAGCTGATCCAGCGGGAAGCGCCCAATCCTTTCGGGGGGAGGGACGGGCGGAATATTCAACGGCATCCCCCTGCGGCCTCCCTCCCCAGCCGGAAGGCACGCAGGTTCATCTCGATGGTCTTCTCCGGGACCAATCGGCGGATTGCCTCTTCGAGGGACTCCACCGCGAGAGGGATCTGCAGGGACCCCGCCCCCACCATGACCATGTTCTGGGTGAGGGGGCTCCCGGCCTCGAGGGCTTTCTTATCGGCGTCAAGGATGCAGGGATCGAGATCGGCAAGCTGGCCGAGGGTCCCCTCGATGGTGGGGGTGTCGAGCTTCTGCATGAACACCGACGTGGGGACCTGGATGAGGCGGTTGGCGACAAGGGTCCCGCCTGGCTTCAGGTAGTGCCGGTACCGCAGCGCCTCCAGGAGCTCGAACGCCATGAGGAGGTCTGCCTGCCCTGGTGAGATGAGAGGCCCGTAATGCCCATCGATCCGCACGTGGCACTCCACCGATCCCCCGCGCTGGGCCATTCCATGGGTCTCGGCCGCCTTGACCTCCCTCTCCTCGATGATGCACGCCTCGCCGATGACATTGGAGGCGAGGATCACCCCCTGCCCCCCCACACCGACAATGAGGAGGTCGAAGGATCCGGTCATGATTTCCCCTCCGGGCCGATGGCCCCTGAAGGGCAGATCTGGGCGCAGACCCCGCAGCCGCTGCAGAGCTCGTTGATGGCTGCCCTCTCGTCAATCATCTCGATCGCGGGGCAGCCGAAACGGATGCAGGTCCCGCAGACGGTGCAGGCATCCCGGTCCACTGCATAGGAACCGCGCTTCACCCCCGCCCTGCGCGCGGTGATGACGCAGGGCTGCTTGGCGATGACCACCCTTACCCCTTTCTGCGCCTTCGCCTGCTTCATCACCTCGATGGTGGACGGCAGGTCATAGGGCGAGACCGTCTCCACGAAGGAGACCCCGCAGGCACGGCAGATCGCCTCCAGCGAGATCGGTGCCTTCGCTTCCCCGGCAGCCGTCATGCCGGAGACCGGGTTCGGCTGGTGGCCGGTCATGGCAGTGGTCCGGTTGTCCAGGATCACCATGGCCATCTCCGCCCCGTTATACACGGCGTTGAGGAGCCCGGGGATCCCGGAGTGGAGGAAGGTGGAGTCCCCGATGGTGCAGACGATGTCCCGCGGGTCCCCGGCATGGGAGATCCCGCTGCTCAGCGAGGGGGAGGATCCCATGCAGATGGTGGTGTCAACCATACCGAGCTGGAGCCCGAGGGTATAGCACCCGATGTCGCTCGGGTAGACCGCGTCCTTCCAGACCTTTTTTATGGCAAAGAAGGTCGGCCGGTGCATGCACCCGGCGCACATGATGGGTGGCCGCATCGGGACGTTCTGGGCCGGAACGGGAGGACTACCTGACGGCTTCGGGATGTACCCCGTTGCTGCGAGGATGGCGGAGACCGAGGCGAGGGAGAGTTCCCCCTCGGAGGGGACTGCACCGTCGAGCTTCCCGGAGACCGGTATATCTCCCGATACCTGGCGCACGAGCTCCTCGATGATGGGCTCCCCCTCTTCCACAACAAGGATCTTCCTGTGCCCGGAGACGAAGGCGCGGAGTGCCTCCCAATCTACCGGGTATGCACCGATCCGCCCGAGCGAGACCCCGTCCGGCAGGATCTCATCCACGTAGGTCGCTCCGATCCCTCCTGTGATGACGGCTTTCTTTCCGTTCCTGGTAAACCGGTTATAGTTCCTGTCAGCGAGGGCACGCGTCACCCGCGGCTGCTTCTCGTTGAGGGCCTTGTGGAGGGGGCGGGCGTGGCCAGGGATGAGCACAAACCTCTTCGGGTCCCTGGGGAACTCACCCTTCCGGGATCCGGTGCCTGCCTTCCCGAGGGTCACATCGCTCCGGGAGTGGCAGATCCGTGTCGTGGGCCGGAAGATGACAGGGAGTCCGAGCTCCTCCGAGAGGGCGAAGGCATCGATGACCATGTCGTGGGCCTCCTGGACGGTGGCCGGGTCCAGGCAGGGGAGGTGGGCGAACCGGGCATAGAACCGGGTGTCCTGCTCGTTCTGGGAGCTGTGGGCAAAGGGATCGTCGGCGCACATGATAACGAACCCGCCATTTACGCCGGTGTAGGCGCTTGTCATCAGGGGATCGGCTGCAACGTTCAGGCCCACGTGCTTCATGGTCACGAGGGCACGGAGGCCGCACCAGGCTGCTGCAAGGGCGTTCTCGAAGGCAACCTTCTCGTTCACCGACCACTCGACGTAGAGGGGCCGCTCCTCCTGTACACGGAGGATATCGATCACCTCCGAGGAGGGGGTGCCGGGGTAGCCGCTCACAAAGTCCGCCGATGCCTCGATGGCCGCATGGGCGATGGCTTCATTGCCCAGGAGATAGCGCTTTGTCATGGAGAGAATCACCGGTTGCCCCGCTCCACGGGAGGCTCGTACTTCTGATTCTTCATTCATAACCTATAAAAACCCGGGTGCTTTAGAGTATAGGGTATCATCTTCTTCCGGGCCCGTAGCATAGCCAGGTGGTGCGCCCGGCTGATAACCGGGAGGTCATGCGTTCGACTCGCATCGGGCCCATTCCAGAGAGTGAGGGCAGGATAGGTTTTCATGGAAGGGCGTGAGGTTGGAGTTCTTGTCGCAGGCCTCATTGTTGCAGGCGCTCTCTACTTCGTCGATCCCTACCTCGCGGGGATAGCGGTCATCCTCGTTATCACCCTGGCCATCGCCTTCTTTATCATGGGAGAGACGCACAACCTCCCTGACCTGGCCTGCGTTCTCTCCGAGGATGCGAAAGGGATCGTGCTCGTGAACCAGGGGAATGACCTGGCAGTCCGGATCCACGTCACCCTCGTCCCGCTCGACAGGGAATTCGATCTCCCCGAACTTCCTGCCGACGGCAGGCACACCTTCTCCTTCCCGTCCATGATCGCCGAGGCAAAGGCCCTCGTCAGCTACGAGAACCGGGAGGGACGGAAGTTCTCCCGCACCTGCAAGCTCTCGGCGATGGGGAGGGACGAGGATCTCCTAAAGCCCCCCTTTCCGATCTTCGGCTGGAAGTGACGGGGCCGCGAGCTACCTGCTCGCGGATCCGTCTTTCCCACCATCAGGTGGGAAGTGACGGCCCCGCAGTCTCCCCGCCAGCGGACCCCTCTTTCCCGCCTTCGGCGGGAAATAACGGTTCGCCGAAGACGAAGACGATCACCTTTCCCAGCGCCTCGACAAGATCCCTGTTTGCCTCCATGTAGTCCCTCATGGCACGGTAGAGCATGAACATGATCTCCAGGCCGTAGATATCAAGGACCTGATCGGGGGTGAGGGGGTTCAGGTACGAGTCCATGAAGATCGGGTCCGAACTGTACATGAGCTCAGAGAACTTCCCTTCCTCTGAGAGGACGCAGAACTGGTCGGCCACGGCCTTGCTCACGTCGTCCGGCCTGAACTTCGCGGGCTCGGTCTTCCCGAGGACGAGCATCTTCTTCTGGTAGTATTCTGCGTTGTAGGGTTCCCCTTTGCTGTCGAGCTTCGCCCTGTTCACCATGTTCATGCCGACACGGGCCACTATGGACGCCGACATTGTGGCCATCTTCTCCAGGAGCTTTGCCTTTCCCTCCAGGATCTGTCTGGCCCTCTCCTCCTTCTTTGCTTCCAGTTCCTCGAGCTGCTCGAAGATCAGGTCAAAACCCTTCTCGATCTCGTCCATGGGACTCCTCCTCGCTGCAGCCGGCCCCTGAAAGGGGTCGCTCATGTCATATATGCGGGACATTGCTTAACGGGATCGGTGGGGTATCGCCCTGTTCAAACCACCCCCGCTTTCTGGTGATCTGCTGGAGATTTCATCACAGGAGACTCTGCAGGATGGAGAGCTCAGATCTCTCTGGTTTTCTTTCCTGGAGCCGGCTCACTCGGTCTGTACTCCCCCGAACCCGAACTGCCTGTTCGCCTTCGTCTTTCTCACGAAGTTGCGTAACCGCCTCTGGAACGCCTCGTCGCCGTGCCTCCTCCCGTCCTCGATGTAGGCGATCCGGATCCTTTTGTAGATCTCCGGGAATTGCTGGAAATTCGCCCAGACATGAGGGTCCTGTCTCAACGCTTCAAGGATGTCCGGGGCGATCACCAGCTCCTGCCCGCTCTCCAGGAGCCCGGGGTTCCCTATTACCGCGAGCCCCGCGGGGGTCATCTTCCCGAGCCTGATGAGCCTCCTCATCCGCTCGATATTTGCCTGCGAGAAGACGCCCTTTCCCTTCCGCCTCGAGAAGCGCTGGGCGAAGGTTTCCCCGTCGATCCTCTTTGCAATGCTATCGATCCAGCCGAAGCAGAGGGCCTCCTCGACCGCGTCCGCGTAGGGGATGCGGGGCCTGCCCGTGTGCTTCTTCGGGTAGATGAGCCAGACATCGTCCCTCTTATCATGGTTCTCCCTGAGCCATGCCCGCCAGGCCTCCCTGTCCTGCACGTAAAGGGTGTCTCCCGTCGTCTTCTCCCCTCCCCTGCTGCTCATGAGTGATCATAACGGTCATCTCATGGAAAAATCCTTGGGAGTGCCAGACATGCACGAGTCTCTACGTTGGTCCGAGGGGGAGCATAACGCTTAACCGCCAAAAGTGCCATCCTGTTAGTAATGATCAGGGTCGGCCTCTTGGGGTGCGGGAATGTCGGGCGTATCATCGCAAAGGAGCATGTAGGGGTAGAGATAACCGCCCTCTATGACAGGATCCCTGAGAGGGCCGAGGAGGCCGCGAAACTCTGCGATGGAGAGGTCTACCGTGACTTCTCCTCCTTCGTGCAGGCGGACATCGATATCATCGTGGAGGCAGCCTCCGTTGCCGCGGTCAGGGACCATGCCGAGGAGATCCTCTCGAACGGGAAGGACCTGGTCATCCTCTCGGTGGGGGCCCTCGCGGACGGGGACTTCCGGGAACGGATCGGCGCTCTTGCAAGGGCGAACGGGAGGAAAATTCGCATCCCGAGCGGGGCCATCCTCGGCCTCGACAACCTCAAGGTCGGCCAGATCACACCGTTCAGGAGACTCCTGCTCCGCACCACGAAGAGCCCGGAATCCTTGAACATCCGCGCCGAAAAGAGGATGATGATCTTCTCGGGAAAGGCCAATGACTGCATCCGCGAGTTCCCGAAGAACATCAACGTGGCGGTAGCACTCGGCCTCGCAGCCGGGCGGGATGCAGACGTAGAGATCTGGATCGACCCTGACGTGGACCGGAACATCCACGAGATCATCGCGGAGGGGGCTTTTGGCGAGATCTTCATCCGTGTCTCCAATGTCCCGAGCACGGACAACCCGTCCACGAGCTACCTCGCCGCCCTCTCCATCCTCACCCTCCTCAAGAACCTCGACGAACCCCTCGTGGTGGGCACCTGATATGGTCCGGGAGGATTCCCTCTCTGTCCCCATCCAGGAACTCCTCCGGTTCATCGAAGAGGATGCCCCGTCCGGGGATCTCACCTCCTCGGCCCTCGCCCCCCTCGGCCGCTGCCGTGCCGAGATCAGGGCAAAGGGTGCCGGGATGGTGGCCGGGATCGGGGAGGCCTCGGCCCTCTTTACCCACTTTGGCATCACCGTTACAAAGGCGCTCGAGGACGGGGACGCCTGCGAGGCCGGGTCCCTTGTCATGGCCCTTGAAGGGGACGCCGAACAGATCCTCCTCGTGGAACGGACAGCCTTAAACCTCCTTTCGCGGATGAGCGGGATCGCCACCAGTACCCGGGCCATGGTAGAGGAGGCAGGGAAGATCAACCCCTCCCTCCGGATCGCAGCAACAAGGAAGACCTGCCCGGGGATGCGGGCGCTCGACAAGAGAGCCGTGACCCTGGGTGGCGGCGAAGCACACCGGCCCACCCTCTCCGACATGATCCTCATCAAGGACAACCACCTGAAGCTCGTCCCCCTCAAGGAAGCCGTGCGGAGGGCCCTCCAGAAGTCCCCGCCGGAGAGGATCGAGGTCGAGGTGACGAACCTTGAGGAGGCGATCACGGCTGCCGAGGCAGGTGCCGGGATCATCCTGTTCGATAACATGGATCCCGGTTCTATCAGGGAGGCGATACTTCGCCTGGAAGCGCGGGGGCTGAGGGGGCGGCTTCTCCTTGAGGCGTCGGGGGGAATAGGATCAGGGAACCTGAAAGACTACGCCTCCCTTGACCTTGATCGGATCTCCGTGGGCGCCCTTACCCATTCCGTTCAGGGGCTGGACCTGAGCCTCGAGGTTGTCTCAGGGATCGCTTAACCCTGAGGGCCTTTCAGGGTTCTCCACCCCTGGACCGAGACATACGCGGAGAGGGCTGCGAGGAGGAGCATTCCCGGGCCGATGATCTGGTCAGTGGGCGTGGCGAGCCCTGCAAGGAAACCCATGGCGACAGCGATGATAGCTGCGGGACCTCCGATGACATAGGCCTTCCTCACCGAGAGGCCGAGGAGGAGAAGGAGAAGAAGGGCGAAGGTGGTGCGGATGTAGAGGTCAGGAATGATGGTCTCTATGAAGATCTTCAACCCCCAAAAGACGTTATCCTGAGGGTAGAACTCAGCCTGTATAAAGAATCCGGCCTGGAGAAGGAGACCGATGGAATAACCAAAGAGGACAATGAGCTCCTCCTTCAAACGTGCAACTCCCCGTTTCATGAAAGCGTCCTTGGCCAAATCTCCTATATCCAGCTCAGAGGTTTGCTCATAAAGCCTTTCGGTCCCTGGAGGTTCGCTTTTCCCCTCAGCGCGGGAATGTTTCACTGACCACCGGAAAACCGCAAACCATTAGAGGGATGAGACCCTACTGCACATATCCGAGGTTTGAATATGGCCGACCCCGAATCGCCCGGAGGGCTTCCGGAAACGGCACAGCCAGAGGAGCCGGAGGAGGAGAAGCCCGATGAGATCCCCTTCCTGATCGATCTCCTGATGAACCCCGAGCTGAATGTCCGGTGGAGGGCAGCCGAGGCGCTGGGGGAGGCCCGGGATGCACGGGCGGTCGAACCCCTCATTGCCGCCCTGAAGGACCCCTTCCAGGATGTCAGCTGGATCGCGGCCGAGGCCCTCGGAAAAATCCGCGATACCCGGGCTGTTGAGCCCCTCATCGCAGCCCTCAGGGAAGGGGAGAAGTGGCTGCGCCAGGGGGCCGCATGGGCGCTCGGGAAGATCGGCGACCCCCGTGCCATCGGGCCCCTCATTGCTGCCCTGAAGGATACCAAGGCGGACGTACGCAAGAATGCGGCATGGGCCCTCGGCCAGTTCACCGGGGACCAGGTCCTCGCCGCCCTCTCCGAAGCGGTGAAAGACCAAAATCCCGGGGTGCAGAGAGCGGCCCAGCAGGCTGTCGAGTCCGTGAGGAAGAAGGGCGCAGAGAAGGCCTGAAGAACCCCGCATCACCATCAGGCTCCCCTGTTATATTATACCAAAAAAAGAATAGGCTAAGTACACCCGGGTCTGGCTCTCATGCTCTCTTTCTTCAATTCCGGTCTCTTCACCTGGATCATTCTCCCTGTCCTCATCTTCATCGCCCGAATCTGCGATGTCTCCCTCGGGACGATCCGTGTCATCTTCGTCTCCCGGGGCTACCGCCATCTCGCCCCCATCCTCGGGTTCTTCGAGATCTCCATCTGGCTCTTTGCCATCGGCCAGATCATGCGGGACATCAACGACATCTCCATCTACCTCGCCTATGCCGCCGGGTTTGCGGCGGGGACCTATGCGGGGATAACCCTTGAGGAGAAGCTCTCCCTGGGCACAGTCCTCGTCCGGGTCATCACGAAGCGGGACTCTGCCGACCTCATCGATGCGCTGAAGGGAGCTAGGTACGGGCTCACGACCCATGGAGCCGACGGGGCCCAGGGACCGGTGACCATCGTCTTCACCGTTGTCTCGCGCCAGGACCTTCCCCACGTGGTGGGGATCATCAAGCAGTTCAACCCCCACGCCTTCTATTCGGTGGAAGATGTCCGGCATGCGAGCGAGGGGGTCTTTCCCGCCCGGGAGGGCGGTGTCCTCAGGAGCTACCTCGACCCCAGGCGGTTCTTCTCCAAGAAGAAGTGAGCGGCACCACGGGGTTCCGGGTCAGAGTGAGTCCACCCCTTCCCTGAGCCGGAACTTCTTCCCGCACGCCGTGCAGAAGGCGAGTTTCTTCCGGTCGAGCTCCCCGAGGGTACGGGGCGGGAACATGACGCACTCCACATCGGGGCAGTGCTCGAGGCCGAAGAGGTGGCCGATCTCATGGGCCCCCTCCTTGGCGATACGCCCGGCGAGGTCGGAGTCCTCCCGTTCCCTCCCGTAGTAACCGTTGTCAAGGCGTGCCGTTGAGACGACAGCGGCACCCACCGACTCCCGGGCGAGGCCGAAGACGAAGTCCTGGCCCCGGATGGAGAGGTCGTGGGGCACAACAAGGAGGATCGGCTCCGTTTTACCCCGCTGCCTCTTGAAGAGCTGGATGCGCGAGAGGATCTTCTGGGCATCGTACTGGTCCCGCTCCCGGTTGTAGCCCGAGAGGAGGATGCAGCTCTCCACGACCTCGAGGGGAATGCCGAGGATCGACCTGATCCTCTTCTCAACGGCCGTTTCGAGGCCCCCGGGCGCGTTCTGATCCCAAAAGATTTTGACGCGCATCATCATAGCTGTGGTGATGGGCCCGTATAAACGTATTGAGCGCCTCATCGGGGATTATATCGGGAGAAACTACCGCTGCGCCGTGGAGATTGGGGTCGGGGAGAACCTGGTGGCTGCACGGATCATCAGGGACGCCGGGGTCTCCATCCGCTGCACCGATATCAGGCCCGTGCCTTCAGAGAACGGGATACCCATCGCGAAGGACGACATCTTCTCCCCGAGAGAGACCCTCTACACAGGGGCTGATCTCCTGTACGCCATACGGCCGGGGGTCGAGATGGTGCCGCCCCTGATCGCCCTTGCAGAGAAGACAGGGGCGGATCTCCTCGTCTATCACCTCGGGAACGAAATCTATGGAACCGGAGGGGATCTCATCGACTGCGGGGTGATCCTCCACCGGTATTACTCCCGTGAGAAGCTCGGGAAATAAGATTTCCCTCTCCCTCGGGGATTTGATAATCCCCTTCGGGTTCAAAAAGTAACCTTTCTTCTCCCTCAGGGATTTGATAATCCCCTTCGGGGATTGAGATCCCCCTACGGGCCCCCAAAGAGGGTGGACTGCCCGCCAGGCCCCTTCCTCACGGGGCTCTTCGGCTCGGGCTTCTTCTCCCTCTTCTCCGGTTTCTCCTTCTCCTCTCTCTCCTCTTTCTCCAGCCGTTCGACCACCTCCACCACCTCCTGGGCCTTCACTTTGTCATGGATGAGCATGGTGAGCTCCTCGGCGGAGAGGGAGAGGTCCCTCGCGTGGGCAACGGGGTCTGCCTCGAAGAGGAGGGAGAGGAGGGTGAGGTGGTCCTCGCGGAGGACCTCCTGGGGGATGTGGGCCCTCTCCCCGATCTTCCTCTCAAGGGATTCCCGCACCGCCCGCTGGCGCCGGTAGCCGGAGATCCTCCGCCACCGCGCCGGCGGCATGAGCCGGGCCCTGACCCCCCGGCCGCCAGCGGCGAGCGATGCCCCGAGAAGCATGAGTGCATTCGCGTACCGCCAGAGGGAGTAGTACTGCCGCCTGAGGGTGAGGCCCAGATATTCGTCGGCCCGTGAGACCCAGCGGTAAGCCAGTGCCATGGATCCGGGATCCTGGATATGGACGAGGTTTGCCTCGATCCACTGGAGCACCGTATCCGGGGTTTCGTCCGCTGCCTGGGCACTAGAGAGGAGGGCAGCATCCTCCCTCCCCTTGAAGAGGGAGAGGATCAGCTCGAAGATGGAGACCCGGTCGTCCTTTGCCGTGGAGACAACATCACCCTCGGCCACCCGGTCCTTCCCGCTGGACGCCCCGTGGAGCATGTTGATGGAGGCCCGGAGATCACCCCCTCCGCGCTCGGCAATCCGGGCGAGGGCGGCGTCAGAACAGGCGAGCGCCTCTCCTGCGCAGAGGAACTTCAGCCTGGGGACGATGGACCTCGCCTGGATCGCCCTGAAGAGGACAGGTTCGCATTTTGCCCGGATCTCGGACGGGATCCCGTACAGGTCATTCGCGATGAGGATGATGGGCTGCCTTGAGATGCGGATCACCTCCAGGATCTCCCTCGCCCCGCCCCTGTCTGCAGTCCCGTGGAGGTTGTCTGCCTCATCGAAGACGATGAGCTTCCTTCCTGCCCCGGAGAGGCTTTCCGTGACGCTCGCAACCCCCGCCACCCGCCTGATGGTGTCCTTTGTCCGCTGGTCGCTCGCGTTCAGCTCGATGATCTCCCAGCCCATGTCAGAGGCGAGGGCATGGGCAGACGAGGTCTTCCCTGTCCCGGACTTCCCGTAGAGGAGGAGGGGCTTCTTCTCCGGACTCCATGACCGGGCCCAGTCGTGCATGGCCTTCACGGCAGGCCCGTTCCCGACGAGATCGGAGAGCGTCCGGGGCCGGTACTTCTCTGCCCAGTCCATACCCGATCATCGGTCAGAAATGAAATAAATTATCTCTTATGAAGACCGAGATACCATGGCAGGAACGGGCGGATGGAAGAGAAGAGCTGCTCTCTAGACTCGGTGAAGAAGGCGGTGCGCGAGTACGAGGGGGTGACGAGGAAGCACGGCATCGGGGAGATGATCAAGGCCCTCCGGATCGATGCCCCCGACGTGATCGCCTCCTTCGGCGAGGATGCCGCCGTGATCCGGCACAACGACCAGGCCCTCCTCCTCGCCGCCGACGGCATATGGAGCAGGCTCATGGAGGCGGATCCCGAATGGGCAGGGTACTGCTCGGTCCTCGTGAACATCCATGACATCGCCGCGATGGGGGGCCGGCCCATCGCCCTCGTGGATGTCCTCTCCCTCTCCGATGAGAAGATCCGGGACCATGTGACAGCCGGGATGTTTGCCGCCTGCGAGCAGTTCAATGTCCCCATCGTCGGGGGCCACCTCCACCCGGACACCCCCTACAGCGTGATCGACGTGGCTATCCTCGGCATCGCCCGCCTTGACTCGGTCATCTACTCCCATACGGCGAAGAGCGGGGATGCGGTCATCGCGGCAATCGATCTCACCGGGAGGGTCCATCCGTCGTGCGCCCTCAACTGGGACTCGGTGACCATGAAGACCCCCGCAGAGGTCCGTTCCCAGATCCAGATGCTCCAGACCCTCGGCGAGGCGCACCTGGTCACCGCAGGGAAGGATATCAGTAACCCGGGGGTCATCGGGACCCTGGGCATGCTCCTCGAGATGAGCGAGAAGGGGGCTGTCATCGAGCTCGATGCCATCCCGAGACCTGACCTGAGGGCCCTTGGCATCGGCTTCGAGCAGTGGGTCAGGATGTACCCCGGCATGGGCTTTGTCCTGACCGCGAACAGGAAGCATGTGGACGAGGTATGCCGGAGGTTCGCATCGGTGGGGATGGCCGCACGCCCCATCGGGCACCTGAACGGGGACCGGAACCTCTGCATCGAGTACGGCGGGGAGCAGGCCTCGGTCTTTGACCTGAAGAAGGAGAGCGTGATGGGGATCGTGACGAATCCCTGCGGGCTCGATCTATGAGGATCGGGATAGGTGCCGGCCCCGATATCCGAAAGATTCTCTCTTCCGCAACCGGGGCAGGATCGGGTATCCAGGTATTCTGCTATACCAGCCGGGAGCATGCCGGCGGCATCAGGGACGAGGGTCTCAGGACAAGCGACCATCCCGGGGAGTCCCTCGTCAGGGCACTCATGGATGGCGAGATCGATGCCGCCGTGCGGGGCTCCCTCCCTTCTTCCACCACCCTCCGGGCCCTGAAGGATGCCACGGGGGTGGACCACCTGCTCCGGATCGCCATCCTCGGAACAAGGGAGGGGAAGAAATTCCTCCTCGCGCCGGTGGGGGTGGACGAGGGGTGGACGGTTGCCGATAAGCTGGAACTCATCGAGAGGGGGAGGGAGCTCGCGGCGAGGCTGGGCCTCAGCCGGGAGGTGGCGGTCCTCTCAGGGGGGCGGCTGGGGGACGTGGGACGGCACCCCGCGGTGGACCGGACCCTCGCCGATGCAGAGCTCGTTGCCCGCCTCTCGGGTGCAACCCACCGCGGGATCCTCATCGAGGATGCCATCGGCACGAGCGGGATGATCCTCGCCCCGGACGGGATCTCCGGGAACCTCATCTTCCGCACCCTCGTCTTTCTCGGAGGAGGGAGAGCCTATGGGGCCCCCGTGGTAAATATCGACAGAATCTTTGTTGATACCTCGCGCGCTTCCCCGGATTACGCGAATGCCCTGATTACCGCCTCTCTGCTGGTAAAACAGTGAGAATCCTTTAAAGCGGGTTATTTCGGGAAATACCTGAATATATCCGTTTTTCAACCAACCCGTATTTCGTCTCCGTCCGTCGATATACGGGAAATGGTGGCTCCTTCGAGATAAGAAATCCTGATTTTTTGAGCAAATGGAAAGAAAAGTTTAAATATTGACTGATATAGAAATTTGTGGGTGAAATTGAATGGCTGACTTACCAATTGCAGCAGTGGTTCGGATTGCCAAGAAGAACGGGGCCGAGCGGGTCGGGAGCGATGCAGCAGCCGCTCTCGTCGGCAAGGCCGAGGCCTATATCGCGAACCTGACGAAGGAGGCGAACCGCCTCGCCCAGCACGCCGGAAGGAAGACCATCAAGGAAGAGGATGTTGATCTCGCGGCAAAGTCCTGAATCAACCCTTTTTCCATCTTGAATCTCGTCTCTCCTGTCTCTTCTATCAACAGATCATGATTTGATCCTGATTCTCGAGGGACTCTCTCTCAGAAGACACCTTTTGTGCTTGGCACCCCTTTCTCCCCGGGGACAACTGCCACTGCCTCGGCAAGGGCCCTCCCGAAGGCCTTGAAGACCGCCTCGCACCGGTGGTGGTCCGATCTTCCGGAGAAGGTGATGTGGGCGGTGATGCCCCCGCTTACGCAGAGGCTCGCGAAGAAGTGCTCGAAGAGCTCGGTGGAGATGGTCCCGAGGACCGGCGACCCGAAGGATCCGGTGTAGACGAGATACCCCCTCCCCCCGCAGTCGATGGAGATCTGGGCGAGGGATTCGTCCATGGGGATGGAAGCAAAGCCGAACCGGCTGATTCCCTCCCCCCCGCCGATGGCCTTCCTGATGGCCATGCCAAGGACGATTCCCGTATCCTCCACCAGGTGGTGGGGATCCACATCGAGATCCCCCGAGGCGGTGCACTCCAGGTCAAACCTCCCGTGGCGTGCAAATGCCCCGAGCATGTGGTCGAGGAAGGGGATCCCGGACTCTCCCGATGCCTTTCCCTTCCCCTCAAGCCCGATGCTTATTGTGATCTTCGTCTCGCCCGTCTTCCTCTCAACCTTGCCCTTTCTCATCGGCATACCTCCATCGCCTTCCCAAGATCGATCCTTCCGCTGTAGAGGGCAGACCCGAGGACCACCCCGGAAGCACCCAGGTCTCTCAGGGTTGCAACGTCCCCGAGGCTCGTGACACCCCCTGCGACCACGACCGGTAGACCGGTGATCGCAAGAAGCTTCTCCACGGGTTCTCTCCTGATGCCCTGCTGGAGCCCCTCCACGTCCACGTTTGTGAAGAGGAGGGACCCGGCACCGAGGTCCTCAAAGCGCCTCGCCCAGCCCAGGTAATCGCCCCCGGGATCCCTCCAGCCTTCCACCACCACCTGGCCTGCCCGGGCATCCACGGACGCCATGATCCGTGAGGGCCCCGCTTCCCCAGAGAGAATGCGAACAGACTCCGGTTCCCGTACCGCAAGGGTCCCCAGGATCACCCGGTCCACGCCGGTCTCCAGCCAGCTTCGGGCATCCCCGACTGACCGGATTCCCCCGCCAAGCTGCATGAAGATACCGGTCTCGCGGAGTATCCCCTTGATAATAGCGGCATTTGAGCCGGAGTCACCGAATGCCCCGTCCAGGTTGATAATATGCAGAGCCTCTGCCCCGGCCTCCACCCACCTCCGTGCGCAGTCCACCGGGTCCCCGAAGACCGTGGCAGTCTCCCGCTTTCCCTGGACGAGCTGGACGCACCTCCCTCCCAGGATGTCGACCGCGGGAAAGACCGTCATCGCCATGCCCTAGCGCACCATCCGGTCGATGGGGACCACGAGGATGTCCCTCGCCCCGGCCTTTTTTAAGAGGGGGATGAGCCGGTAGATCCGCTCCTCCTCCACGACCGCGTGGACCGCCACAAGGTCCTCGGATGAGGCTACCTCCATGACCGTTGGCCCTGAGAGCCCGGGAAGCACCCTCTTCACCTCCCCGAGCGCCGGCCTCCTCACATTCATCATCAGGTAGCACTGCCCCCTGGCCCGGACGACGCTCTCAAGCGCCAATCGGATCTCCTCCACCTTCTCCCCTTTCTCCCCGATCGATGCCTCGTTCCCGATGAGCCTCGTGGAGGTGACGAGGACCTCTTCGAGCTCTCTCATGTGATGTGTCCGGAGGGTGTCCCCGGACGAGGTGAGGTCCACGATGGCATCGGCGATACCGAGATGCGGGGTCACCTCGCACGCGCCCCCAACCCGGACAATGGTGATGGGGATATCCCGTTCGGCGAAGAAGGCACCAGTGAGCCTGGGGAACTCGGTTGCAATCCTGGCTTCCTTGAGATCCTTGATCCCGGTCACCCCCGACTCCTCGGGCACCGCAACCACGAGGCGGGCCATGCCGACCTGGAGGTCCAGGAGGTCTGCTACCCTGACCCCCCGTTCTGCCACCATGTCAAAGCCGGTGATCCCGAGATCCGCAACCCCGGATGCCACATACTCAGGGATGTCGGCCGGCCTCGCGTACAGGATCTCGACCTGCGGGTCCCGGGTCTGGGCGATGAGCCGCCGCTCGTTGCCCTCCGAGGCATGGAGGCCACTCTTCCCGAGAATCTCCCTGACAGGCCCCGCGATCCTCCCCTTGTTCGGGACTGCCAGGCGGACGCGGTCAGAAGGTCTTGAGCTCACCGCTGATTACCTTCTCTGTGACGCAGGTGACATTCTCGAGGGAGGTGTCGATGATGGACTCGACCTCGTACGAGATGGTCTTGAAACTCGTCCCGGGCTTCGGGATGATCTGGGCACTTGCGACGAGTGGCTGGTCGATGGGGTTCCCGATCTGGGAGAGGATCCGGATGTAGATCTCATCGATCCCCTTCACCTTCTCCACGCACTCCCGGGCCACCTGCGTGGAGAGGAGGTTGTAGATCTTGCCGATATGGTTGATGGGGTTCTTCCCGCTCGTCGCCTCCATGGACATGGGCCGGTTGGGCGTGATGAGGCCGTTGCACCGGTTCCCCCGGCCGACGGACCCGTCGTCCCCCATCTCGGCCGAGGTCCCGATGACGGTGAGAAAGACCGACCCGGTATCCGGGTTGTCGGCGGTATTTATATCGACCCTCACCTGGCGGCTTGTGTGCCGGCGGGCCACCCGCTCGAGCTCCGCCTGCATCGTCTCCTTGATCTCCAGGTACTCGTGGATGCCGGAGCAGTAGCGCCCAACCATAGCACAGGCCACGGTGAGCGTGATGCAGTCCCCGTCCCGGAGGGCCATGATCTTGACGTCCTGGCCGAGGACCGGGTACTTCTTCCTGAGGGGACCATCGATGTAGTCAGAGAGGCTCCGGACGATGGTCTCGGCCTCCGAGAAGGGGGCATGGCCCACGCCGAAGGAGGTGTCGTTGGCCCGGGGCTTGCTGTCCTGGCAGGGCCTGAAGACATCACGGAGATCGGTGGATCCTTCTCCCATGCGGCAGTCGACGATGACGTCCCTGTCGAGGTCCGCGTTCGTTATGGTAGACCTGATGTAGTCCCTTGCAGCCTTGACAGCGATGGAATCGGTGGGGAAGTGCATCCCGTTGAACTGCTTCGTGGCCCGGCCCACGATGAGCACATAGATGGGCTTGATGACCTTTCCCCCGCCGAAAGCAGGGATGGTCTCGCCCCCCACCACCTCGCCCTGGTCGGTGTTGTGGTGGAGGACGGCCCCGCACTCCTCAAGGTAGGCCCTGCTGAGGGCACGGCTCACCGATTCGGCGATCCCGTCCATAAGGCTGTCAGGGTGGCCGATCCCCTTCCGTTCCACAAGCTCGATCCGCTGCTGTTCTATGGGCGTCTGATCGAGGGCTTCCACGCGAATATTCCTGCTCATCGCTCGCCTCGCTCCATGGTAGCGCGATAATAGAAAAGGGTCAGGTCATCATTTAACCGTTTCCAACCGGGTATCTCCGCTCATAGGGGCGGAGCGAGATGCGGATCTGCCCTTCCCGGAAGACGCGGATGGTGCCGCCGCTCTCGGAGATCGTCACCCCCACCACCGGGTGCTCGCGGGTAATGGCAGCGGTTGCCCGGTGCCTGCCGCCGAGCCCGCCCGGGAGGACCACATCCCGTGCCGATGCGTCCAGGTACCGCCCCGAGGCGAGGATGAAGCCCTCGGTATTCACCATGAAGACGCCGTCGAGCTGTGCGAGCTCCTTGATCGACTCCCAGTTCTCCCTGTTCTTCACGTCGCAGACCGCCCGGTGCTGCCCCTCGTAGGGGTTGAGGATGGCCTGGTGGGAGTGCCGGAGGATGGTCTCCCCGTCGCCGATAATAAACGCGGTCCCGATGGCCCTCCCCTCCCGCCCCTCGACCGCGATCTGCATGGCGAGGGAGAGGACCGAGAACATCACCTCCCTGGGGACGATATCCTCGAACTCCCGGACCCGGATGAAGTTCTTCCCCTCCTCGATGTCATAGAGGAGGATGGCATAGGGGAAGACCCCGACGACCATCCCCTTCTCGAGCCTCCGCTCCAGGTAGAGCTGGATGGCGGTGTCGAGCATGTGCCGCTCGCTAATCTCGAGGATATCGGGCATGGTGAGGTCCTGGACTACATCGATCTGGAGCTCCCGCACCCAGATGACCGGGATCTCGCTCTCGCAATCACACCGCTTCGTGTAGGAGACGATCGCTTTCGCACCGATGGCTGCCGCGATCTTCGCCGCAGCCTCCATCATGAGATCCTCGTTCGCCATGATACCTCTTACAGGAACCCCCGGATGAGGTCCGGGATCTCACCGGGACGGTTCGCGACTGCGATGCCCATACTCTCGAGCCTCCGGATCTTGGACCGGGCATCCCCCTCGCCTCCTTCGATGATGGCACCGGCATGGCCCATCCGCTTCTCGGGGGGTGCGGTTACTCCAGCGATATAAGCAACGAGGGGGAGATCGGTGGAAGCAGCTCCTTCCTCCTCGAGGCTTCCCCCGACCTCCCCGATGAGCACGACGGCCTTCGTCTCACGGTCCTCTTCGAACCGTTCGAGGACATCGGAGAAGGTCTGCCCGATGACCGGGTCCCCGCCGATCCCGACGACCGTGGACTGGCCGATACCCGCCCTCGTCAGCTCATGGATCACCTCGTAGGTGAGGGTCCCGCTCCGGGATACCACCCCTACGTCCCCCCTGGTAGCGAGATGGGACGGTATGATCCCGAGCTTGCACTCACCGGGTGAGATGAGCCCCGGGCAGTTGGGACCGATGACGGTCGACCCCTGGAGCCGGGCATACTCGACGGCCTTCATCGTGTCATGGACCGGGATCTGCTCGGTGATGGCAACGATGAGCTCGAGGCCGGCATAGGCAGCCTCCATGACAGAGTCCATGGCCGCCCCGGCCGGCACGAAGACGACGCTCGCCCGGGCGTCGTGCTCCCGGAGTGCTTCCCTTATGCTGTTGTACACGGGAACCCCGTGGATCGACTGGCCGCCCTTCCCGGGCGTCACGCCGGCCACGACCCCCCTACCGCCCACCTCCTTTGCGTAGGTGTTCATAAGGGGGATGTGGAACGCTCCCTGGTTCCCGGTCGCACCCGTGACGATGACACCGGTGGATCGATCAGCGAAGATCATCGGATCGCCTCCACCGACGCCTTCACTACCTCGTCCATCGTCTCAAACATCGTGTAGCTCCGGCTCGCGAGGAGCCTCCTCCCCACCTCCTCGTTCGTCCCGGCGAGGCGGACCATGACCTTCTGGCTGACGCCGGCCTCGAGGATCCCCCTGGCCACCTCGTCGCATCGGGTGATCCCCCCGAGGAGGTTGACCAGGATCACCTGCACCGAAGGTACGGATGCCACGAGCTTCACGGCATGCTTCACCCGTTCGCGGTCGGCGCCGCCGCCCACATCCAGGAAGTTCGCCGCCCTGCCGCCGTAGAGCGCGATGAGGTCGATGGTCGCCATGGTGAGGCCTGCACCGTTCCCGATGACCCCGATCTCCCCGTCCAGGTCGACGTAAGAGAACCCGTGGGCCTCCGCCTCCCTCTCACGCTCTGAAAGTGCACGACCCTTGCGTATCCCCTGGCGCGGGAGGGCACTGTCGTCGATGATGATCTTTGCATCGGCAGCGCAGATTCCCTTCTCCGTGGTGACGAGGGGGTTGATCTCGGCGAGGACCGCGTCCTTCTCCCTGAAGATGCGGTACAGCCTGTTCACGATGGGTGCGAGGTCCTTTGCCATCCCTCCAAGGAGGTCACGGAGGGCGAATGGCGGGATATCGGTGAGGAGCGGGGAGACCGTCATCCTCCTTACCGCTTCGGGACGCTCCCTTGCTACCGCCTCGATCTCGACCCCTCCGGACTCCGCGAAGAGGAGGAGGGGCTTCCGGGAGGACCGGTCGACGGCGATGGAGAGGAAGTACTCCTTCCCGATCTCCAGCCGCTCCTCGGCGAGGATCTCCCGGACCGGCACACCCCTGATCTCCTTTGCAAAGAGGGCTTCTGCCTGCGAGATTGCCCGGGCCTTCTCGGTGACAACGATGCCCCCGGCCTTTCCCCTTCCCCCGACAGCCACCTGGGCCTTCAGGACGAGGTGGTCCCCGAAGGTCCCGAGATGAGGCTCGAGCTCGCCAGGGCTCCTGATTAAAACACCCGCCGGAATTGGTATCCCGTAAGCCCTGAAGATCTCCTTTGCCTCGTGTTCCGAGAGCCTCATACCTTCTTCCCCCTCACGAGCTCCATCCCCCTCCTCAGCGCGCTCAGGTTCAGCTTTTCCGTGCCTTTCGGGACGCTGTCGAGGACCGCCTTCTCGATGGCCGCATCGGAGACGATGCCCGTCGCCGCGACCAGGGCCCCGAGCATGACGATGTTTGCCACGATGACCTTCCCCAGGGTGTTCCTCGCCTCCGATGTCGCGGGGATCTCGTGGAAGGTGCACTCCGGCCGGCCCTCGACCATGTCCGGGTCGATGAGCATCACGGCCCTCTTCGGGGCTTTCGCCCCGTAGCGCTCGAACCCCTCCCGGGACATGATCACGTAGGTATCCGGGACGCTCACCTCGGGGTAGAGGATGGGGTCGTCATCGATGACCACCGAGGACATGGAGGCGCCGCCCCGTGCCTCCGGGCCGTAGACCTGTGTCTGCACCGCATATTTCCCGTCGTAGAGCGCGGCGGCCCGCCCGAGGATGACAGCGGCGAGGATGATCCCCTGCCCGCCGAACCCCGAGAACCGGATCTCGTGCCTCATGGCGGCACCCCCATGGCCGGCCGGTTCCTCCGGGTGAACTCCCCCACGGTGAACATGTCCTCGGGAACCGGTTTCCCCTCTCCGATGAGCCGGTTGTACTTCTGGAGGAGAATGGCATGGGTCTTCAGGTACTCGACCGTCTCCGCGACATCCCGGAGCTTGTTCCTCCTCCCGTAAGCGGTGGGGCACTGGGTGAGGACCTCGATGAGGGAGAAGCCCGGCGTCTCGAGGCCTGTCTGGATGGCCCTCGTCAGCTCCTTTACATGGTAGGATGTCCAGCGGGCCACGTGGTTCGCCCCTGCCGCCACGGCGAGGGCCGAGAGGTCAAAGACGCCCTCTCCCGAACCATAGGGCGTGGTGGTGGTGATAGCCCCCCTTGGGGTGGTGGGGGACCCCTGCCCGCCGGTCATCCCGTAGATCCAGTTGTTCATGCAGATGACGGTCATGTCCACGTTCCTCCGGCAGGAGTGGATGAAATGGTTCCCCCCGATGGCGGCGAGATCCCCGTCCCCTGTGAAGACCACCACGTGGAGATCGGGCCGTGCTAGTTTGATCCCCGTAGCAAAGGCGAGCGCCCTCCCATGGGTGGTGTGGAGCGAGTCTGTCTTTATGTATCCCGGCGCCCGCGACGAGCACCCGATCCCCGAGACAAAGACCGTCTCCTCCCACTTCCAGGCAAGGGTATCCACGGCATGGAGGGTGCAGTTGATGACCGTCCCGTTCCCGCACCCGACGCAGTAGATGGTCGGGAGCCGGTCGACCCTGTACCAGTCCCTGAAACTCATCGGGAACCCTCCAGGGCCCTCGCCAGATCATCCGGCGTGTGGAGCTCCCCGCCGATCTTGGGGACAGGGATGACCGGTACATCGGTGTGCCGCTCCATCTCCCGGGCCATCTGCCCGAGGTTCATCTCGGGGAAGAGGAAGGACTTTGCATCCGGAAACTCCGAGAGCGCAAATTCAGGGAAAGGCCAGACGACACGGAGCTGGAGATGACCAATCTCCTCCTTCGGGCGGTCGTGGAGCACCTGGTGTACCGTGCGGGTCGGCGCCCCGTAGGAGACAAAGACCTGTTCCGCGTCCGGGTTCGTGACCTGGTAATCCGCTATCTCCCGGCGGGCCGATTCCACCTTCCGGACGAGGCGCATGACGAGCTTCTCGTGGGCCTTCGGGTTCGTGGCCGCCGGGTAGCCGCGCTCGTCATGGGTGAGGCCGGTCACGTGTACACCGTAGCCCTCACCGAAGGTCGGGAAGCCAGGGATATCATCCTCTCCCGCCTTGAAGGGGAGGATGCCGGGATCGAGCTTCTTCCGTGGGGCCACCTCCACCGAGTCGGGGATGGTCAGCCTCTCCCGCATGTGGCCGATGATCTCGTCTGCCATGATGAAGGTGGGGACCCGGTAGCGTTCGGAGAGGTTGAAGGCCTTCACCGTGAGCTCGAACATCTCCTGGACCGAGGCAGGAGAGAGCGCGATGATGCTGTAGTCCCCGTGGGACCCGAACCGGCACTGGAGCATGTCCCCCTGGGCCCCGAGGGTGGGCTGGCCGGTTGAGGGACCCCCCCGCTGGATGTTCACGATGACGCAGGGGGTCTCGGTCATGGCCGCGTAGCCGATGTTCTCCATCATCAGGGAGAAGCCCGGCCCGCTCGTGGCCGTCATGGCGCGTGCACCTGTCCAGGAAGCCCCGATCACCGCCGCTATGGAGGCGATCTCGTCCTCCATCTGGATGAAGACCCCCTTTGTCTTCGGGAGCTTCACCGCCATGTGCTCTGCCACCTCGGTGGAGGGTGTGATGGGGTAGCCTGCAAAGAACCGGCAGCCGGCAGCAAGCGCCCCCTCGGCGCAGGCCGTGTTCCCCTGCATGAACTCAAGCCGGCTCAAAACTCGATCGCCACCTTCTGGGGCTCGTTCTCTCTCTCGTCATCCCAGCTGATGGCCTGGTCAGGGCAGATCATCTGGCAGAGGCCGCAGAGGGTCCTGCCATAGAGGCGCTGGAGCCGGCAGTTGGGGCAGCGCTCGGGGCGGTCAAGCTCAGGGAGGATGATTCCCCGCTCGTTCTGGGCCTTCCCCTCCTTGAAGATCCGGTAGGGGCAGACGAGCATGCAGAGGTTGCACCCCTTGCACCGGTCGCTGTCGATGACGAGCTTCATGGTATGGTTCCTACCCAGTATGGAACCGGGCCTGACATTGTGCTTTCGCTTCCTCCCGGACCCTCCCAAAGAGGTCGTTCCCGTGGGCGTCGATCCCCACGACGAGGGGAAGGTGGTCGACCCCGATCACCCAGACCGCCTCGGCCATGCCGAGGTCAGGGAAGTGGACTCCCAAAAGATGCATCCGCGAGGCAGCGAGGGCTGCGCACCCGCCGGTGAAGGCGAGGTAGACCGCCTTTCCCCGGAGGAGATTGACGACCTCCCTCCCCATGCCCCCTTTCCCGATGATCCCACGGACACCGGCATCGATGAGGAAACCCGTCAGGGAATCCATCCTTGCAGAAGTCGTGGGACCTGCGGCGATGATCCGCTCCCCTGCCACCACCGGCCCGCAGTGGTAGACAACGGCGCCCCGGGGATCGAAGGGGATCCCCGCCTCCTGCATCCGCAGGTGGGCCTCGTCCCTCGCCGTGTACACGACCCCCGACAGGGTGACCCTGTCACCGGCCCGGAGGGAGAGGACCTCCTCGCCCAGGGGGGTGGTGAGATCGATCACTTCCCTGCCTCCACGACTCTTGTTGCCCGCCGGCATGCCCAGCACTGGACGTTCACTGCAACGGGGAGGGATGCGGTATGGCAGGCGCCTCTCTTCACCTTCACGGCAAGGGCTGTTGTGTCCCCGCCGAGCCCCATGGGGCCTATGCCGAGGGCGTTCACTGCGTCGCAGAGCTTCTGTTCGAAAGGGTCCATGGTATCGATGGGGAGGAGGAGGGCCTCCTTCGACAGGGCAGCCACTCCATCGAAGGTGGACCCGATCCCAACCCCGAGGATCACGGGCGGGCAGGGCTTCCCTCCCGCAAGGGCAACCGTCTCAACGATGAACTCCACAACATCCCTCGTCCGGGTGGGGAGGAGCATCCCAATCCGGGAGACATTTTCGGATCCGGCGCCCTTGGGGAGGACCGTGACGGTGAGTTCATCCCCGGGCCTGACATGTACTGCGGGGATCCCCGGGCCGGTATTGTCACCGGTATTCTTCCGGGTGCAGGGGTCGACGGCATTCGGCCGGAGGGGGATCTTTCCGGTGGCAATCCTTACCCCCCGGGCCACGGCATCTTCGAGAGCCCTGGTATAGGGAACATCGGGAGGCAGGGTAAGGTAAATGACCGGGATGCCGGTGTCCTGGCAGATCAGGGACCTGCCCTTCCTGGCCAGCGCGATGTTTGCGAGGATGTTCTCGAACTCCCCGCGGGCTACCGGGTTCCTCTCCCGCTCATAAGCCGACAGTATCGCCCGTTCCACGTCATCGGGGAGCCGGACCTCAGCCTCTGCGAGGGCATCCGCCGTAGCATCCGCGATAGCCGCGAGGAGGACCGGATCATCGGGATGGCGCATTATAAAGGAATAGGGTACAGCGGCGAATAAAAATTTGGATGAATGGTGTTCCAGAACCAGATGGGTAAAAGAGAATGATGATGGGGAGGGGATGAATTCAGGTCTTTGATTTTTCAGGGTGCTTCTCAGGCCGTTTCTCGCCAGGCTTCCCGGCTCCCTTCTCTGCTGCCTTCTCGGGCGCCTTCTCGCCGGGCTTCACGGCACCCTTCTCGGCATGCTTCTCGCCCGGTTTCTCGGCTCCCTTCTCCCCCGCCGCCGCAGGGGCTTCCTCGGCAGCCGCCTCCGGGGCAACCGGGGGCGCAACGACCTTCTCCTCGGCGATCTTCACATGGGTCGCCCTGATCCCCGAGACCTTATGCTCGGTGATCTCGATCCGGGAGGGGCTGGGGAGCTTGTGGGTGCCGTGGCGCAGGGCGTCCTTCACCTTCTCCAGGTTCTGGGTCAGGGTATAGACCGAGAGGATCTTCTGGCCCGGGTGGACCCGTGCCGCGGAGCCCACGGCCTTGCCAAAGGAGAGGCGCATCCCCTCGGAGACACGGTCTGCCCCGGCCCCGGTCGCCTGCTTGTTCTCCCGGAGGATGTGGTGGGGGTAGACCCGGATCTTCAGCCGGAAGTTCGCCCGTCCCAGCTCCTGGAGCCGGCGGTTGATGACCACGCGGGTCGCCTCGAGGGCCGTGTGCCGGATCTGGCACCCCTCCTCGACAATGAGGCTGAGTTCCAGCGGGAACTCCTCGGTGAGGTTCCCCATGTCGAACTGGACCAGCTTGGACCCGGGTACGCCACCCATGTATTCACGCCGCGTGTACGCCATCTTGGCGAGGTTCCTGTACATCCTTCCCGGTTTCCTGACCATTCGAGAACACCCTCACGGGACTTCGTGCTTTATAAAAAGGAGGTCTGGTTTCATAAACCTTGCTAATCCGAGGACCCCCCGGAGATCAGATCGAGGACATGGCGCCGGATCTCGACGAAGTCCCTGCAGGTCCGGTCCCTCGGGTGCGCACACTTAGTCACGGGGACGATCTCGCGGATCCTCCCGGGCCTCTCGGTGAGGACCACGATCCGGTCGGCGAGGAAGACCGCCTCGTCGACGCTGTGGGTGACGAAGAGGATGGTCTTCCGGGTCTTCCTCCAGATCTCCTGGAGCTCCGTCTGCATCAGGTTCCTCGTCTGGGCGTCGAGGGCCCCGAAGGGCTCGTCCATGAGGAGGACCCTCGGCTCGGTCGCGAGCGCCCGGGCGACCGCGACCCGTTGCCGCATCCCGCCCGAGAGCTCGTAGGGGAGGTTCTTCTCAAAGGAGGAGAGCCCCACAAGGTCCAGGTACTTCCTGGCGGCGGCTATCCGGTCTTCACGGTCCATCCCCTGCACCTCCAGCCCGAAGGCAACGTTCTCGAGGACCGTCCGCCAGGGGAAGAGGGAGTACTCCTGGAAGATCATGGCGATCCGGCGTGAAGGGCCGGAGAGGGCCTCCCCGTCCACCTGGATCGATCCTGATGTCGGGGTGTCGAGGCCGGCTATGATCCTGAGGAGGGTCGTCTTCCCGCACCCCGATGGCCCGAGGATGCAGAGGAACTCCTCGTCCTCGACCGTCAGGTTGATCCCCTCCAGGGCGGGGACCGCCGCACCATTCCCGGTGATAAAGACCTTGGAGAGGTCGTGGATCGCGAGCTTCACCGCTCGAGCCCCCTCCAGCAGAACCAGCGATCCTCCACCGAACGGAAGAGGAAATCAAACGCGATCCCGATGATCCCGATGGTGATCATCCCTGCGATGATGTAGTGCATCTGCCCGAAGTTGTAGGCATAGAGGGTCAGGTAGCCGAGGCCCGAGGTTGTCCCCGGGAGCCACTCGGCGGCGATGACACACATCCATGCGATCCCGAACCCGACCCGGAGGCCGGTCCAGATGATGGGGGCCGCCCCGGGCAGGACCACCTTTGCGAGGACCTGCCGCTCGGATGCCCCCAGGGTCTGGGCGACCTCGACCCAGGTCCTCTTGATCGCCCTCACACCGTCGATGGTATTGAGCAGGATGGGGAAGAAGGCCCCGAGGAAGATGATGAAGACCATGGAGTTGATACCCACCGAGAACCAGGCGATGGCGAGGGGGCCCCACGCAAGTGGCGGGATCGGCCGGAGGAGCTGGATAGTGGTGTCTACCAGGGCATCGAGACGCTGCGACCAGCCCATCCCGACCCCGAGGGGGATCGCTATCCCGAGGGCAACGAGGAAACCGGCCCCCACCCTCTCGAGGGATACGAGGGCATTGTGCACCAGGCTCCCGGTCCCGAGGATATCCACCGTGGGGTCGAGGAGCACCGGGATCACGGTCTCCAGCCTCGGGAGGATGAACTGGTTGTTAATGGAGCGTGCCGCGATCTCCCAGACGATGAGGAGGAGGATGGGGAGGATGATGCCGAGAGGTCTTCTCATGCCCTCTAAGCCTGTACCTCCTTTACGGATAAACCGCTCTCCTCAAGGGCATAGCGGAGCATGACGTCCTGGATGGATCCCTTGCCGGGCGCTGCCATCTTGATGGGCTTCCCTGCTGCCGACCGCTCCTTTGCCCACTGAACAAAGGATGCCCAATCGGTCGCAGGAGAGTCCGTGACAACGACAACCCCCGAGCCCTCATTGTTCAGGGCCATGAGGATCTTGAGGGGCGTCCCTTTATCGATGGCCGAGATGGCAGGCGGGTTCCCCACGTAAGCTACCTGGATGGTATTCGTTGCCGCGAGCTGCATCAGCTGGGGCCCGGCATCGGCCGGGATGAGCTTCAGGGTGGCCACCTTCCTGCCCTTCACCAGGAGGTCAACGAGATCAGGCCTCGTAGCTGTCGGGTCCTCGGGTTTCAGCGCGATCCCGTAGGTATCGTTGAAGTACTGCCATTTCTTCACCGCAACGAAGAGGGATGCGTGGTGGTCCGAGAGGAGATACCCAACCCCTACGGTGTTTGCCTCTGCAGGCGGAACGGCGATGCTCTTCGCATCGATCATAGCCTTGGCCCGGGTGTAGGGACCGGTGTCGAAGAGGATGGCCCTCGATTGCGCATCGCTCGTGTTCTTGAGGCTCCCGGTGATGGCCCCGAGCTCCCTGAGCGCATAGACGAACTCGACCTGGCCGGCCATCCACTGTTCAGAGGGCTCGTTCACGAACTTCACTGTGGGGAATGCACGGTTCAGGACATCGACCGAGGAGACGGTGACATTCCCGTAGGTGAAGTTCCCTTTCCCGGCGAGCCAGTCTGCGACGATATCGGCAGCCTCGGAGGGATGATCGGTTATGTACTGGGTGGCAAGGATAGTGGCCGCTCCCATGGCATCAACGAATGCCGGGTTGCTGCTCATGAGGTCAGTCCGTGCGGTGAGCACGCAGCACGGGTGGTTCTTCCACCGATCATCAGGCGGGAGGTTCCCTGAATAAGTGATGACCTTCCCGATGTGCGCCACGGGGGCCACCTCCACGAAGGGCTGCCATGCGATGTACCCGTCGATCTGCTTTGTGGCAAGGAGGGTGGGCATGGGGCCGGTCCCCTTGGTGTAGAGGATCCCCACGTCACCGGTTGCCTGCTGTGTCGTGGTGCATCCGGCAGCGATGAGGAGGACCGCCAGGCACCCGAGGAGGAGGATTCGCATCCCTTTCATGCAGGTTATTGAACCCGGTAAGCTCATAAAATGTTCCATTCTACCTCAAAAATGTCTACAATAAGATACTATTATAGTTTTATTGATACAATACGCTTGTTTTTTCTTCTTTTATGTCCAGTCTGAGTCAGGAAAAGCATTCCTGTTGGACAAGAAGGTTTTTTACCTGAAAGAAATATCCCTTCTGTGTCATTCCATGGTCCGCCTTGACCCCATCGACCGCCTCCTCCGGGCATCCATGCTCTCGGACGAGGACTTCGTGGCAATGCTGAACGGGATCCTGAAGACCGACATGCGGATGACCGTCCGCGAGCTCTCGGAGAGGAGCGGGGTAGCTGCCTCCTCCCTGTACAAGATCCTCCACGGGAAGCGGTCTCCCAACCTCTCCACCCTCCGCGCCATCGTGGGCGCCCTGCGGCATGTCTCGAACCCCGGGGGGGACGAGGAGTTCATCGGGGTCATCGCGGCCCGCCAGACGCTGGACGGGATCGAGGAGCGGGTGGCCGTGGTGGACGGGAAGAGGGTAAGGGTACGTGAGTACGCCGTCCATACCATCGAGGATGCCATCGTTGCCGCGGTCCGCGCCGAGCGGGAGGGGGCCCGGGGCATCGTCTGTGCCCCCATCGTCTCCTCGACCATTGAGGAGCTCGTCTCCATCCCCGTGGCGACCATCATCCCCAGGGAGAGCGTCCAGCAGGCCATCGAGCTCGCGGCCCGGAAGGCATGGCATTAAGGGGCGCGTGCCAGAACATTGTTAGGTGAGAGGATGCACGAGGATCAGATACGGAGAGGCCGGCTTGGGGGGGAGCGGGGGTGCGATGTCTCCCGCTTCCTCTCCTCCATGGAGGCCGACCGGAAGATCGCCGGGGCAGACATACAGGTGGACATGGCCCACCTCCTCATGCTCCGGCGCCAGGACCTCATCGGGGAGGAGCATGCCCGGGCCATCATGGAGCTCCTCATCGGGTTCTCCGACGATGGACTGCCTGATGAGGTCTTCGACGACCGTTTCGAGGATATCCATGCAGGGATTGAAGCATACCTGATCGATCGCCTCGGGGAAGAGACAGGAGGGAGGATCCATACGGGCCGTTCCCGGAACGATGAGGTAGCTGCCTGCATCCGGATCCGGGCCCGGGAAGAGCTTATCGGGATCATGGAGGCCACGAACCGGATCCGCGAGGTGCTCATCACCCTCGCAGGTGAACACACGGGTACGATGATGCCCGGGTTCACCCACCTCCAACACGCCCAGCCCACCACCCTCGCCCACCATCTCCTGGCTTACGAGGGGGCCTTCGCGAGGGACTATGCCAGGCTTCACTCGGCCTTCGCGAGGGTGAACGAATCCCCCCTTGGTGCCGCCGCCTTCGCTTCGACGGGGTTCCCCATCGACCGCGATTACACGGCAAAACTCCTCGGGTTCGACGGGCTCGTGGAGAACTCCATGGACGCAGTCTCATCACGGGACTTCCTCCTGGAGGTCCTCTCTGCCTGCGCCATCCTCTCCGCGACGGCGAGCCGGCTCTCCACCGACCTCATCCTCTGGTCGAGCCCCCTGGCCGGCTTCGTCACCCTCGCCGATGCCTACTGCTCCTCCTCATCCATCATGCCCCAGAAGAAGAACCCCGATACCCTGGAGATCCTCCGGGCGAAGTCGGGGACGGTGCTCGGGTCCCTCACCGCAGCCCTCGCCATCGTGAGGGGGCTCCCCATGAGCTACAACCGCGACCTCCAGGAGGCCACCCCCCACCTCTGGCAGGGGATCTCAGCCGTCAGGGAAGGGATCCCCATCCTCGCCGAGGTCCTCGCGACCGCGTCTTTCCACCCCAACCGGATGGAGGAGGAGGCCGGGAGGGGGTTCTCCACTGCGACGGAGCTCGCCGACCGGCTCGTGCGGGACCTCGAAATCCCCTTCCGCACCGCCCACACCATCGTCGGGAAGGCAGTGCGGGCGGGCAGCCTTGATACGAAGACCCTGGAGGAGGCCGCCAGGGAGGTTTTCGGCATCTCTCTCAAGGGACTGGGGCTGACCCGGGAGATGGTGGAGAACGCCCTCGAGGTTCGGTCCATGGTCAGTGCCCGGAAGGTGACCGGAGGGCCTGCGCCCGTTGCTGTGAAGAAGGCGCTCAAAGGGCGGAAGGAGCAGCTGCGGAAGGATAGGGCGGCAACCGCCTTCCTCGACAGGAAGATCAGGGAGGCCCGGGAGCACCTCCTCTCCGAGGCACGGGGGCTTCTTGCGTGAAGGAGTACCGACCTGGCGACCTGGTCCGGTGCACTGACGGGGGCCGGGGGTACACTGCCACCTATATCACAGAGCGGGACGGGAAGGCGGTGGTGAAGCTCGACAGCGGCTATAACATCGGTGTCCCCTTCGAGACCCTCTCCTGGGAAGGAAGGCCCAAGATCGAACCCCCTGCCCTTGCACGGCCCCTCCAGCGGGAGGATCTTCCCGAGCTTGCCATAATCTCCACAGGGGGTACCATCGCAAGCCGGGTGGACTACAGGACAGGGGCGGTGACAAGCCAGTTCTCGGCCGAAGACATCCTCCGCGCAATCCCGGATCTTGCATCTATCGGCCGGTTCAGGACAGAACAGATCTCCTCCATCCTCTCCGAGAACATGACCCGGCATATCTGGCAGGACCTTGCCCGGGCAATCTTCCATAACCTGAAATCCGGTGTCGCAGGGGTGATTGTCACCCACGGGACCGACACCATGGCCTACAGCGCGGCCGCCATCTCCTTCATGGTCGAGACGCCGGTGCCGGTCATCTTCGTCGGATCGCAGAGATCAGCGGATCGCCCGAGCAGCGATAATGCGATGAACGCCCTCTGCGCAGCCTCCGCAGCTGTCTCCTCACTCGGCGAGGTAGCGGTGGTGATGCACGCGACCACGAGCGACGACCGGTGCGCCATCCACAGGGGGACGCGGGTGCGGAAGATGCATACCTCCCGGAGGGATGCCTTCCAGTCCATGGGGATGCCCCCCCTCGGTTATGTGGATTACCCGGCCCTCTCCCTCACCTTGACCCCGGAGGCCATGGCCAGGGGCGACCGGGAGCCGGTCCTCAGGGAGATGATGGAGGAGCGGTGCGGGCTCGTCTCCTTCCACCCGGGAATGGATCCCTCCGTGCTCGAGGCCTACCGCGGCTACCGTGGGGTGGTCCTTGCCGGTACGGGTCTTGGCCACGTCTCCACTCCCTGGGTCAGGGGCCTGGCCGACCTTGCCCGCGACGGGACAAGCGTGGTCATGACCTCCCAGTGCCTCCACGGGAGGGTCTGCGACCGTGTCTATGACACGGGCCGTGATCTCCTGGCGGCCGGCGTGATGGAGGGTGAGGATATGCTCCCCGAGGTTGCCCTTGTGAAGCTGATGTGGGTCCTCGGGCAGGCTGACGATGATCGCGAGGTGCGGGCCCTCATGGGAGAGAACCTGCGGGGCGAGATCAGGAGGCGATCGTTTCATGGCCTCTGAACCCCCGCGGCTCCGTGCAGGGCTCGAGATCCACCAGCAGCTCGATACCTGCGAGAAGCTCTTCTGCCACTGCCCCACCCGGCTTAGGGACACAGGGGAGCGGAATGGCGAGTTCACCCGCTTCCTCAGGGCAACGGAGAGCGAGATGGGCGAGATCGACCGTGCGGCCCTTGAGGAGATGCGGACGATCCGGAGGTTCACCTATTACACCTACGACACCACCTGCCTTGTGGAGGATGACGAGGAGCCTCCCGCCCCCCTGAACCAGGAGGCGGTCGCCATCTGCCTCACCATTGCGAGGTGCTTCGATATGCACCCCGTGGAGCAGGTCCATACCATGCGAAAGATCGTCATCGACGGGTCCAATACCTGCGGGTTCCAGCGCACCGCACTTGTCGCCATGGGCGGTTCCCTTCCCGGGGGTGCACGGATCGATACTATCTGCCTCGAGGAGGACGCGGCGCAGCGGGTAACCGACCAAGTCTTCTCCCTGGACCGGCTCGGCATCCCCCTTGTGGAGATCACGACCGGCCCTGACCTCCGCACCCCTGAGGAAGTCCAGGAGGTGGCAGAGTACATCGGCATGGTGCTCCGCTCTACCAGGACGGTGAAGCGGGGCAAGGGGACCATCAGGCAGGATATCAACATCTCCATCCCCGGGGGAGCCAGAGTCGAGATCAAGGGTGTGCAGGAGCTCGAACTCATCGCCGAGGTGGTCCGCCGCGAGATGGAGCGGCAGGAGAACCTCATCGCCATCCGTGACGCCCTGAAAGACCGCGGGGCATCCGTAGAGGAGGACCCCATCGATGTCACCTCTCTTTTCAAGGGGACGAAGTCCTCCATCCTGAAGAAGGCACATCTCATCCTCGCCCTGCGTCTCCAAGGTTTCTCCGGCCTCGTAGGCAGGGAGATCCAGCCCGGGAGGAGGCTCGGGAGCGAGCTCGCGGACTACGCGAAGCGGTGTGGAGTTGGAGGGATCTTCCATACCGATGAGCTCCCAGCATACGGGATCACCGCAGATGAGGTGCAGTCCGTACGGGAACAAGCCGGGGCCGGCGATGACGATGCCGTGGTCTTCGTCGCCGGGACAGGGGATGAGGCGAAGTGCGCAGCGAGGCAGGTGATCCGCAGGGCAGGGATGGCGCTTGCAGGAGTACCCGAAGAGACGAGGAGGATGCTTGAGGAGGGTTCCACGGCGTACATGAGGCCCCTCCCGGGAGCAGCCCGGATGTACCCGGAGACCGATATCTTCCCGGTCAGCGTGGAGAAGGCCGTCTGGGAGGGCATCTCGATCCCCGAGCTCCTGATCGGGAAGGCGAAACGCTTCGAGCAGGAGCTCGGCCTTGACCCTCCCGCGGCATACCAGGCAGCGACATCCGAGAACCTCCCCGCCTTCGAGGCAGCCATCCGTGAGGGGGTGAAGCCCACCCTCGCGTTCCGGGTGATCATCACCGCACCCGTGGAACTCGCCCGGAAGGGGGTCGATGTCGGGAAGGTCAGCCAGGCCGATTACCTCGCCATCCTGAAGGCGATCGACAGCGGCCGGGCTGCGAAGGAGGCTGTCCCTGATATCATCGGTGCAACGGCCTCGGGAATGACGCCAGACCAGGCCATTGCCTCCCTGGGCACATCGGTGAGCCAGGAAGACCTCACCCGCATCATCAGGAGGATCATCGGCGAGCGAAAGGAGTTCGTCGCGCAGAAGAAGATGGGGGCCCTCGGGCCTCTTATGGGCCTCGTGATGCAGGAGGTGCGGGGGAAGGTGGACGGGAAGCTGGTGAGTGATGCCCTCCGGCGGGAACTGGAACGGTTCGCCTAGGGAATATCTTTATCAGTCTCATCGTTCACATTAAAAGGGAGCCTTATCCATGGGAAAGACAGGCAGCGTCAACTGGATGCAGGTAAAGGGAGTGAAGGGGCAGGTTCGCCTCGTCCCCCAGAAGGACGGCGAGGTCAAGAAGCCCGGTCCCAACCAGCGGTTCAAGCCGAACGCAGGGACCCGGTTCGCCAAGTCCCCTGAGGAGGAGGCCCGGAGCCGGCAGGGGAACCGCCGGGGTGGCCGGGGACGGGGCGGACGGGAGAAGGACCCGAGGCTCCGCAGGCGGATCCGGCGCTCCAAGTCCTCGATTATGGGCGCCAAGTCCAAGGCCAAGAAATAATCCCCTGCATCAGGACCAGTCCCTTTTTTATAGAGCGGATTCCCTGAGTGATACGTATGGACGATAAGACGGCGGTGAAGGAGTACCAGTTCGGTGAGCGGGCCAAATCTGAGCTGATCCTCGTCTCCCAGCTCCTGATGGTCCTCGCCGAGCTGAAGGAGAAGGAGCTCGCCGGGGGGAAGCGGATCCTCCTCACCCTCATGGAGGGGATCCGGAGTGAGCTCGAGTTTGCCCACCATGGCACCGGGTCCGGGGAGTTCCGGAAGGCGATCAACCACCTGAACGAGGCCATCAGCCTCGTGGAGAGCGACCAGCCCGGCCCCGCCACCCTCAGGGTCGCCGATGCCATCTCCGACGCAACCACAGCGGCCCAGCAGGCCTGGCAGGTACTCTCCGCCCATGGACTCCTCTAGGTTCCTCGCCTTTCTCTCGTCAAGGGCCTCGGTGCGGGACTTCCCCCCGTCACCCCTGGAGGAGTCCGAGATCGACGCAATTCTCAGCTCCGCCCGGACCGCGCCCTCCGCAGGGAACCGGGAGGCATGGGACGTGGTGGTGGTGACCGACGGAGAAGTCCGGGAAGCCCTCGCTGAAGCGGCCCTCTCCCAGCCCCACATAAAGGATGCCCCCTGCGTCCTCGTCATCTGCGCAAACTACATCCGGTCCATGTCGCGCTACGGCGAGCGGGGCATCCTCTATGCAATCCAGGACGCAACCATCGCATGCACCTACATGATGCTCGCAACCCATGCCGGGGGCCTCCAGAGCTGCTGGACGGGGGCATTCGACGAGGAAGAGGTGAAGAGGATCCTGGACCTCCCCGGACATCTCCGCCCCGTTGTCATGCTCGCCGTGGGGAGGGGGAAGATCCCGGCAGAGCGGACCGGGCGGATGGAGATCTCTGAACACGTCCATAAGGACCGTTGGTGAAAGGAGGGAGGGAGAATGCCAGACTACGTCGTGACCCTGGAATCAGCATGGATTGTGAAGGACGCAAAGTCCCTTGACGATGCGCTCGGGATCGCCATCGCCGAGGCAGGGAAGCGCCTCAACCCGACGGCGAAGTTTGTCGAGATCGAGGCAGGCATCCTCCCCTGCCCCTTCTGCAGGAAGGATCTCTCATCCACCCTCGTTGTGGCAGGGACTGCCCTCGTGGGCCTCCTCCTCCAGATGAAAGTCTTTCGGGCCGAGTCAGAAGAGCATGCGGTGCGGATCGCGAAGTCGGTCATCGGGAAGGCGCTCCGGGACATCCCCCTCTCCGTCCTCGAGGTAAGGCATCTGTGATCCACGTCGTCGGCCATACGGCCATCGACCATATCCTCCGGGTCCCCCGGTTCCCGGACCGGAACGGCTCCACGTACGTGAGCGGCCACCAGATCTTCTTCGGCGGAGGGGCCGCGAACACCGCCGCAGGGATCGCCCGGCTGGGCGTGCCCGTGACCCTCGTCTCCGCTGTTGGCGGCGAGTTCGCGGGCAGCGACTACGAACGGTGGCTGAAGGGACTGGGCGTTGCGACCCGGTTCTTTGTGGTGCCGGAGAAGCGGACCCCGACCGCCTTTGTCTTCACCGATGATCCCGGCGACCAGATCACCTACTTCGAATGGGGCGCCTCCGGGACCTTTTCCTCGAGGGAGGCCCCTGCCCTCGACTTCGTCCACCTGGCAACGGCCGATCCCGACTTCAATGTCCGGGTTGCCGAGAAGAGCCGGTTTGCCTCCTTTGACCCGGGCCAGGACGTCATCTGGTACACGGCAGCCCAGCTCAGGCGCATCCTTGCACGGATCGGGATCCTCTTTGCGAACCGGCACGAGATGGCCCACCTTTCACGGATCCTGAACCGGACAAAGGAGGCGATCCTTGAACAGGTGCCCGTGGTGGTTGTGACCATGGATGCAGAGGGGAGCGTGCTCTTCTTTGAGGGGAGGGAGCACCGGATCCCGATCGTCCCCGTGGTGGTGGTGGACCCTACCGGTGCAGGCGACGCGTACCGGGCCGGGTTCCTCGCAGCCTACCACCGGGGCCACTCCCCACTCACTGCATGCAGGGTGGGAGCCACCACCGCCTCCTTTGCCGTCGAGAAGGCCGGCTGCCAGACGAACCTGCCTGACTGGAACGGGATGGTGGCGCGCTACTGGACCCATTTCGGCGACCTCCCCCGGCCCGGGAAGAGGAAGGGGGAACCATGACCTCCGACATGCAGGGGATATTCCACAGCCCTGATGCCAGGATGGAGCACCTCACCCGGTTCCTCTTCACGGCGCCTCCCTGGTACCTGTCCCTCGTCGTTGCAGCCCTGCCCGGCCTCCTCCTTGATCTCCTGGCCCCCCACACCCTTCCTGTGCCCTGGGCAGGCACCCTCCTCTTCACGGCACCGGCGATCTCCGCCTTCCTCCTCACCCTCCCCCTCATCAGGCTGTCCGGCGGAGCGGGGACCTGGAACCGGTCCGCCTTCCTCTCCCTCTGCTGCACCCTCTTCCAGCTCGCCGCCGTCCTCCCCGGCCTTGTCCTGCCCTTCCCCGGCCTCTTCGCCTTCCTCTATGCCTTCTCCCTCGGGCTTGTCTCCGGTATCCGGCTCCTCGTCCTCGTCGCGACCGCGGATCACCGGCCCCTCCGGATACTCGTCCCTGCCCTCCTCCAGGGCGGGGCCGGCCTCGCTCTCGGGGCGCTCCTCCCCGTGCCCGGCCTCGTGCCGGTTGCCCTCGTTGCCCTGCTGACCGTCGGGGCGGGTTCCCTCCTCCTGATCCGGCTCATCGAGTACCCCCTGGAGAGGATGCTCCATGTCCGCACCTTCGGCTTCCTCACCGCCTTCCTCGCCCACCTGACGGACGGGTCCCCGGGCATGGAGACCTGGTTCCGCCTGATGGGGGAGGAGGTCTCGGTCCCCCAGGCCACCCTGGTCCTCCGGCGCGAGGGTAAGCCTGATATCGTGCTCACGGTGCCCAACATCCACCCCGGCCCCGTCGGCGATGCCGGTGGCGGCACCCTGCCCCACGTCCTCCACGACTCCCTGGACGGGCAGGTCCTCGTGGCCCACGGCTGTGCCACCCATGACTTCAATCCTGCCGGGGCACAGGAGATCGGGAAGGTGGTGGATGCAGTCCGGGAATCCCTCCGGGATCTCCGGTTCCAGGGCGGTGCGGGGAGGTCCGGGCGGGTGAACCATGGTTCGGTCTCCCTCCTTGCCCAGCGGTTCGGCGACACGCTCCTTGCCGTGGGGACCCGGGCACCGGAACGGACCGAGGACCTTGACCCGTCCCTCGCCCTGATCCTCATGGCCGGGGCAAGAAGATACTTCCGGCACCTCCTCTTCATCGATGCCCACAACAGCATGACCGAGGTCTCCGGCGGCGTCCACTACGGTACCCCCATAGCCACCGAGTACGTGGAGGCGTGCCGGGACGCGGTGGCGAAGGAGGCCGGAGCTGCGCCTGCACCCTTCCGAGCCGGGGCGGCCATGGTCCCCGTCCCCTTCGGCAGGGACCAGGGCTTCGGCGAGCTCGGGGTGCAGGCCCTGGTCATCGAGACGGCCGGCCAGAAGACTGCCTACGTGCTCCTGGACGGGAACAACATCGTCCAGGGGGCGCGGGCGGTCCTCCGGGATGCGGTGCTCGCCCTGGTTGACGACGCGGAGATCATGACCACCGATACCCACGTGGTGAACACCATCACCGGCAAGAACCCCATCGGGCTCGCCGTGCCCCCCGACCGGATCGTACCGTACGTTGTCCAGGCGGTGGAGGAGGCTGTCGCGGACCTTGCCCCCGCAAGCGCCGGTGCTGCCACGGCCTGCATCCGGGGGATCGTGGTCTTCGGCTCCCACCGGATCGCCCAGATCGCGGCGGCGGTGACCGCGACCATCACCTTCCTTGCGCCCCTGGGCATCGCGCTATTCTTCTGCGCCTACCTCCTCTCCCTCATCACCTACCTGGTCTCGGTTTAGCGGCGGAAGGGATGGTATCCCCGCGGCAAACCCTTTTTGGGTATGGAGACCCATGCCTCCCTCATGGGGGGTGGACCAGCTCTCGTCATCGGGGATGGGCTGGAAAAGGGTCAGCTTCCCCGCCCGGATGCGTCAAGAATGGGTATTGGCGGGGATGGCAGGGTCCCACTGCCCTGAGATCCCCATTAATTTTCCCTTCAGGAAAAAGCGGGTGGAGGGAGATGCCGGGACAACAGAAGCTCCACTACATGGAAAGCTTCGGATTATTCTCCGCAAAGTACTCGTGGCTGTCGGCATTGGCGATGGCATTGCCCGGATTGATCTTCGCAAGTCTCTTGCACGAGTTCTGGCCGTACTCATGGTCCTCCGTTCCCGCCACGACGTAAAAGTGGCTCGTCTCGTGGATGATGGCGCCTGCCTTGCAGTCTGTCCCCAGGAGGGGAGCCTGCCAGAACTGGTTGCAGAGGAAGATCTCGTAGGGTTTCGCGGGGTACACATACGCGTACCAATCTTTACTGCAGTCTGCGTTGAAGACTACATTCTTCTTTCCCAGGGCATCCCGGATCTTCAGGAAATGGGTACTCGCGGTGGCATATCGCTTCTTGTCGTACTCACCGAACCACATCAGATACCGCTTTGCTGCAGGCCGGGCTGAAACTTTGGTGCCTGAAAGGACTTTTCTGGCCTCTGTAGCGAGCCGCAGGGCCTCCGCGTGGGCTTCCTTCAGGATTCTCTCCTGTTCCGCGGTACAGTTCCGGAAGGAGATCCCTTTTTCAACTTTCCTTTCCATTTCCTGCATCCAGTCAAGGGCAATGCCATTTATCTGACGGGGCCTCCTCTCCTGCAGGAGCCTGAAGGTGGCAACCGGCGATACGATACCCTTCGCAGCGAGATCGAGTCCCTTGGGGGTCTTTTCGAGTTTTTTATCCTTGACATCCAGAATCCTTGCCCTGTAGGTGACCTGATAGTCCCCGGCCTTCGCGATGTCGTAGGCCTCTCCGAGATCGACCTCGCCGGAGACCGATTCCCCCGGTTTGATGAGGATGTAATCCTCCGGCCCCGGTAACCCCCTTTTCACGACCCGGCCGAGGTAGACCGCCTTTTTCCCCGCGTGTTCGACATGGAACATATCGTGGTTGAAGCCATCAAGGGGCGTGTGCCACGTGAGCACCTGCATATCCTCCCCTGACTCGTTCTTCAGGCTGAACCGGAGATTCTGCCGGTCAACCGCCTTGTACTGACGCTTGTCGAATTCCAGGCTGATGGAAAGTTGTGTGGAGTTCATAGATTTCCTCCTCAAGAGCGTTTTGCTCTTGGTTCAGCAGATGGATTGAATATATAATAATATTCCGATACGATCCTCTCGCAGGTACCACCTCTACCGGATCGGGAATCGTTAACAACCCTTCCGAGCGTCCGTCCCCCTCTCCCGAAGGAGAGGGACGAGATGGCAGGCGAAGACGAGAGCAATGAGGGGAACCAGCCGCCTCCCTCGCCATCCAGGGCTCCTTGAATCCCGTGGGAGGAGATGCCCGATGCCGGGATGCCCTTCATTGCCAGGGGATCGGGAAATGGTTCGGCATCCGGCTATCATCATGGGTATCACCCCACAACCCTTTCCTGATGGCGTGCTGTTCAGGACCCATATCCCCTGCCGCGGGATACTGCTCGTCCCTGGTAGTACACGTGCCGGTCCCGGGAAGCCAATCTGCCAACCATCTCCTCTCTTGCTGCGCGGGGAGGCCTCTCAGATTCCCTCGAATCCGGGAAGGGAGAAATATCACCCCTCCCCTATCCGGAAGATGACGGAATTCCCTTCGATATCCATCCCTTCGTGGTCATCGCTCTTTCTGGGGAGGGTGCCTTTCGCCCGGACCACGTCATGGATGCGTCCCCTGAACCTCACCCTGCATTCCCTGCAGGCACGCAGGGGGTAAGCCTCTGACAGGTCCACCACGGCCGATACCGAGCCGTGCGGGGAGATGTGCATATAATCCTTTGAGCCTGGATCTCCGCGTTTCACCATCATCCCCTCGTACAGGATCTCCCTGCCGTCGCAGGTCACTGTGAAGATCCTTCCCATCAGTCCTTCGAGAGGGGTATACCAGGTGAGAACCCAGAGATCCCCGTCGGCCATGTTCTCGAGTGTGAAACGGATCAGGATGGGCTGACCGGCTGGATAGCCCGGTTCCGCCGCAAGTCGATATCTCAGCAGGGGACCCCCCCCACCCTCCCCCCGGGATTGTCGGGTCATGGATACCATATTCCTTTCCTCGCGAGAGTTCTTCCTTTGCCTCTGCCCGTACATACTGCACATCGGTAACTTCACTCCTGCCTAATGAAGGTTTTCTCGTAGAATATTCGGAAGGGGCAGAGCAGAGAAATGTCGGTCCCGGTGATCATACCCTTTCTTGAAACCCCGGGCATCGCGCTATTCTTCTGCGCCTACCTCCTCTCCCTCATCACCTACCTGGTCTCGGTCTAGCGCCCGAAGGGATTTCACCCCCGCAGCAACCCTTTTTCGGGTACGAGGTCCAACTATTCCCGTGCGAGGGTAACCAAGCCAGGCCAACGGTGATGGACTTAAGAAGCCTGGTTGCGCAACCGGCTCTGAATTTTTGAGATTTTCCTCTTGGATAACGAGGTCCACCGACCCCCCAATGAAGGTGTGTAAAATCGGTTGGCTACCGATTGAACGGATATACGTGGTCTTTTGCCGTGCTTTTTCCGATTTTAAGGGTAAGAACCTGGGAAATACTGGTCTAGCGTCGTGCCAGATGATAAAATTTGCCAGAGATTTCGCCCCGGGCACCCAATCCACAAATTTTCCTTGAGTGTCTTACAAAACCCTGACGCGGTACATCAGCGGCTGATTCGAGATTCCGATGCAGCAGTGGATAATTCAGGGCAATTTGCTGCGGAACGCGCTTTTCCAGAAGAGACTTACCGATTTCTTCTCCAGCAACGCCTAAACGTGGGCAGCGGCTATTCTGGGCTGTTCTTGCCGAGTTCTCGGTACTTCTCCATGGAGTACTCCACGATTTCTTTGGCTTGCTTCGCGTTTTTCCAGTCTCTTGCTCTTGCCCACTTGTGCGGTTCCAGCCGCTTGTACGTCTCGAAGAACTCCTGAATCTCCGTAAGCTGGTGCTTGT